>CAIKYO010000220.1 GCA_903831655.1 uncultured Burkholderiales bacterium | reverse complement strand
GCTTGCTTGAGGGCCAAGTTCTTTTGCAGGTCTTTGCTGAGACCACCCGAGTTGAGTTTGCCGGGCGTGGGATCGATGGTGTATTGACTAAAGAGATTCAATAACGGATCGACGACCACACCCATGATGCCCAACAACAACAAGCCTATCATGAAGGGAGGTAATCCTGTCAAACTCGCACCCCAAGGAATGAAGACCATGGCACACAATCCAAGGATCAAAACACCCCAATGCAACCACTCTAGATGAGGGTCCGCTTTGAGGAGCAGCCTGGCCGCCATTCTTTTCTTGGCTCTTTGCTCTTGCTGCAACTGCTCTCCCATGGCTTTGCGCCACAAAATCGCAGACATGATCAAGAGAGGCACTGCACAGCTGAGCAGTGCCGGCACGAATCCAGACTTCACCAACCCCAAGGCTGTGACTTTGCCTCCAATCCACAAAATGCTGGAGGTGACATCCCCAATGGGAGACCAAGCTCCACCGGCATTGGAGGCCAAGATGATCATGCCCACAAAGTACAAGTGCAACTGGCGATCTTTGAATTGATTTTTGACCAAGGTCAGCATGAGCAACGTTGCCGTCATGTTGTCAATGACCGAACTCAGTAAAAAAGTTGCACCAGTGACTCTGCAAAGTTGGTAGACCACGTTGTTGCAAACCATGAGTCGCTTCAAACCATCAAAGCCTTGATAACCGTCGATCCATTCCACCAAGGCCATCACCGTCATGAGAAAGAGCACAATCTCAGCAACCTTTAAAGTCGAAGACGCCATGTCCGCTTGCAAGACCGCGTTGTCCGTCATGAAAACGGCGTACAAGGTCCACAACAATCCCGCACCCAACAAGGACAAGGATATGCGACTGATTCGGGTCCACTCCTCCAAGGAGATGGCCAAATAAATCAAGACAAAAATCAGTGCGGCCAACCAAGTCATGCTCATGACAGGGACCTCATCTTGAATGGGTCACGCATACTCATGTCTTGGCTCGGGCACTTGGAGGTGAAGCCAAAGTGGCAACGACAGGATCACTGCTGGGAGGAGCAATGTCAAACACCTGCCTCAAATAAGCCAAGTATTTTTCATCGGTGCACATGTTCTTAGAAGGGGTATCAGAGAGCTTGGCCACGGGTTGACCATTGCAATTGACCATCTTGATCACGATTTGCAATGGCTCGTAGCCCAAGTCGTTGGTCAAATTGGTGCCTATTCCGAAGGCGAGTTGACAGCGGCCTCTGAATTGTTGGTAAAGCTCGATGGTTTTGGGGACGGTCAAGCCATCGCTGAAAATTAAAATTTTTGTTTTGGGATCCACTCGGTTTGATTTGTAGTGAGCAATCATTCGCTCTCCCCATGCAAATGGATCCCCACTGTCATGACGAGCGCCATCAAAGAGCTTGCAAAAATACAAATCAAAATCTCTCAAAAACGGCTCGATACCGTAAACGTCTGATAAAGCGATGCCCAAGTCTCCTCGGTACTCACGCGCCCAAGACTCGAAACCAAAGACTTGAGAGTCCCTCAATCTTGGCCCTAAAGCTTGGCAGGCCTGCAAATACTCATGAGCCATGGTCCCCAAGGGGGTTAGGCCTAGCGTCATGGCAAAAAAGACATTGCTTGTACCAGCCAATTGCCCCTTTTGCCCCACACCCAGTTGCGTTTGCAGCACCCTCAACACCTCCTCTTGCCAGGCTTTAGAGAAACGTCTGCGAGTGCCGTAATCGGCAATTTTGAGATCTCCTAGATTGGCGCTTTTGAGTTGATTGATTTTTTCACTCAAACGGCGCCGCCCTTCCAACAAATCCCCCATCGGGTAGAGCCGCTTGAAGGCGACCTCGTTGACAATGGCCAGTACAGGAATTTCAAACAAAATCGTGTGCAGCCAAGGACCTTTGATGACAATGTCGAGGTCTCCGCTTGGTGTGGTGGAGACGGTGATGTACTTTTCGTTGAGCTTGAACAAAGCCAAGAAATCCACAAAATCACTTTTGATGAACCTCAGGCCGCTCAGCCAAGCGAGTTCCGCCTCTTTGAAACTCAAAGTACACAAAGATTGGATTTCGTGGCGAATTTCTTGGGCCAAATCACCTAGCTTGACCCCTTCGTTGCGACATTTAAATCGATACTCAACTTGCGCGCCTGGAAATTGATGCAATACGGCTTGCATCATGGTGAACTTGTACAAATCGGTGTCAAGCAAACTGGTGATGATCATTTAAGGGGCTCCTAGCGCTTGAGGAATTGGCAAAGGACTGAGATTCATGACAACCAAGTGACAAATTCATCCACACCGACTCTGGGCGTTTTGAAGGTATTCACCAGCTCTTGTTCATTGGGCCAACCCAAAGACATACCACACACCAAGGTCTCATCCTCAGAGGCTCCAATGTGGGGCATCACGAGAGTTGAGAAATTGACCCAAGCCGCTTGAGGGCAAGTTGCCAAACCTCTGGCAGTGGCAGTCAACATGATGTTTTGCAAAAACATACCGTAATCAATCAGGGAGCCTTTTTCAAGGGATGTGTCCACAGTGAACATCAATCCCACTGGTGCACCAAAAAAAGTAAAGTTTTTTTGATGCTGTTGATGCATTTTGTCTTTTTGTTCTCGCTCAATTCCAAGTAACTTGTACAAGCCCCAACCGTTTTCCCGCCTTCTGTCGATATAGGGGGACTTCCATTGAGTCGGGTAATACTCATAAGGCTTTGGAAAATTTTTGATCAAACCAGGGTCTGCATTCAAAGCATCGTGTGCTTGGGTGACTTTTTCAATCAGACTCTTCAAGCTTTCACCTTGCAAGACGTAGACTTGCCAAGGTTGAATATTGCTTCCAGAGGGTGCACGAGAGGCCACAGACAAAATGTCTTGGACGGTTTCACGGCCAATGTCCCTATCCAAAAAAGCTCTGCAAGATGATCTGGACTCAATGACTTGATCAATCAAATTCGAATCAAATGAGTTCATGGCCGCCTTCCTTGCAACTGGGCAGTGATTTGAAGGCGCATTGACTTCCAACAGGAATCTAAAAGCAAAGTAGCTCTCAACGGGTATGTAAAACCCCATTTTAGCCCCAACCTGTGCCGTGAGGGGCACACTTTCAACGTCACTGACCCCAGGCCTGAAAAGCAGCTTCCCCCGCTTGAAAGGTGTTGAGTTGGACTTTCAAAGTGTCCTCCATTTGTGTGCCATATCCCCCCGCCATCACAAAGGCCAAGGGAGCGCGCATTTGACGCGCCCAAGAAAAGACCCTCTCATCTCGAGCCCTCAAACCTTCTGTGCTGATGGATAGTCGACCCAGTCGGTCCCCAACGTGGGGATCGGCTCCTGCCAAGTAAAAAATAAAGTCGGGTTGAAATTGCCCCGCTAGGCACAGCAATGCTTGATCCAGCGCCTCCAAATAAGGGCCGTCCTCACATCCATCGGGGAGTTCAATGTCCATGTCACTTTTTTCCTTTCGGAAGGGAAAATTTTTAGCTCCATGCATCGAAAAGGTAAAAACAGAGGGATCATTGGCAAAAATTTTGGCACTTCCATTGCCTTGGTGAACATCCAAATCCACCAGCAAAACTTTGGATCGTTTTTTCAACAATCGATCTGTTTGAGACTGAATCAGGCGAGCAGCAACTGCCACATCATTAAAGACACAAAAGCCCCCTCCGCGGTCTGCATACGCGTGATGGGTTCCGCCCGCCATATTGGCACTGACCCCACATGCCAGGGCCTCCTTGGCGGCCATGATGGTAGCCCCCACAGAGGCCCTTGCACGCTCAACCATTCCCTCAGACCAAGGGAACCCAATTTCTCTTTGTACCTCAGGCGGCAATTGGCCGTTGAGGACTTGTTCAACATAAAAAGGGGTATGAACCAAGGCCAACTCCCCCAACGAGGCAGGCTTGCTTTGAATCAACTGGATTTGGGGCAATTCTTTGAGCAGGCACTCTTTAAGCTTCTCGTACTTACCCATGGGAAAGCGATGCCCCGCAGGCAAGGGTTGCAATTGAGTTGCCGCATAAAAAACCTTCAAACCTCACCCCTTTTGAACTTCACATACCCCGTGCTCAACCCCAGGGGACACAGATCAACATGGAAAAAAGACATTTTTTAGAGGCCTCTCTCTAATGTGCATCATTGCAGGCCCTCAAGCCTTGTATTTGCATCTCAGAACCCTATACTACAAACCATGCTGCAGCGCACAATCTTCCAGGAAAATGCATGCACACCATCTGTACCCTTTAAACCTTTGGAGAATATTATGCTAACGATCGAACAATTGTCTGCGACACACAAAAATAACCTTGATGTTTTCTTCGGCATGTCCGAAAAAGCATTTGCTGGCGTTGAGAAAATGGTTGAACTCAATTTGGCAGCTGCCAAATCAACTTTGAATGACAGCTTGAACCAAGTTCATAGCCTTTTGGCTGTGAAGGACCCAGCTGAGGCATTGAGCCTTCAAACTGCTGTGTACCAACCCTTGGCAGAAAAAACAGCAGCTTACTCACGTCACCTCTACGACATCGCTTCAAGCACAAGCAGTGACATTGCTAAAACAGTTGAATCACAAATTCACGATGCACAATCACAATTCATGACTTTGGTTGATAGCGCATCTAAAAATGCGCCCCAAGGCTCAGAGGCAGTGGTTGCCATGTTCAAAAGCGCATTGACTGCATCACAAAATGCGGCTGAAACTTTGCAAAAGGCTGTGAAACAAGTTACTGAAACAGCTGAAGCCAATCTGCAAGCCGTTGCCAATACAGCGACAACGGTAACACCCAAAGCAGCAGCCAAAAAGCGCGCTGCTTAATTGGGAGTCATCCAACGCAAGACCTCCTAGGATGTCTTGCAAATCAAGACCTGGAGGAGCAATTCTTCAGGTCTTTTTGTTTCCCGTGTCCATACCCGATTCATCAAGGCTTGGCTTGAAGCAAGGCTTTGAGCTGAGGCAATTGAGCCAACATGGCAGCTCGTCCAGCCTCAATAGAGCGCTTTCGCTCACCAAATGATGTCGAGCCCACACCAGAGAGAACCGGTTTCACCACCACATCGGCCCCTTTGAGCTCAAAATCAGTGATGGTCTTACCCATGATGTTGAAAGTTTGTAACAAAATTTGTAGCATGCCATCAGATTTGTTGTTCTCGGGTGGCGTAGAGATGTCTACAGCGATCACAATGTCTGCCCCCATTTGACGGGCAAAACGCACGGGCACCGGAGACACCAAACCTCCGTCTACGTAGTCCTTCTCACCAATGGTGACGGGCTGAAAGACAGCAGGGACCGCGCTGGACGCACGCACAGCAGTAGACACATCCCCCCTTTGAAACAAGATGGCCTGTCCGGTGTGCAAATCCGTGGCAACAATCCCCAAGGGAATCTTCATGTCCTCGATTTTTTGAACACTCAATTGTTGTCCCACATACTTTGCCAAGGCATCGCCTCGCATCACGCCTCTACCAATGAGGGGCATATTCCAATCGGCCAAGGTTTTCTCATCCATCGTCTCTGACAAGTGTTGGAGTTGATCACCCGTTTTACCACTTGCATAAAAAGCGCCAACCACACTGCCCGCGGAGGTTCCCACCACCAATTGTGGTTTGATCCCAGCCTCCTCCAACACCTCGATCACACCCACGTGAGCAAACCCCTTAGCGGCTCCTCCCCCCAAAGCCAAACCAAGCTTTAAGGGGCGTTTGGTCACAGCATCGGTGTTTGCTACTTGACTCAGGGTATTTTGATCGGGTTTCTCATCCCCCGTGGCCATGGGTGAATGGGGCGTAGCACATGAGACCAACAAAGCCACCATGAAAATCATCGCAACACTGCGAAGGGGTAGGAGCCTCTTTGGGTGGGCTTTAAGGCAAGAGAATTGATCAATCAGCATCATAGGGTTAGCTCAAGAAGTCAGCAGACTTTGGTTCATTTGAACAAAAGTGCAATTGTCCCATGACACTGGAAATTTGGATACGGGCTTGGAACACCAACTTTGAAGGCAAGGGGGCAATACTGTGCAAAACTTGTATTTTTTCTTTCCCCTTGAAGGTCTAAAATAGATTACTCTGCTACTTGCGCACCATGTCCATACCTCAGTCCTTCATTCAAGATCTTTTGTCCCGTGTTGACATCGTGGATGTGGTTGGACGTCATGTTCAATTGAAAAAAGCGGGTGCCAACTTTTCGGGGCTATGCCCCTTTCACAACGAAAAATCGCCCTCCTTCACCGTCAGTCCCACCAAACAGTTCTACCACTGCTTTGGTTGTGGAAAAAATGGCAATGCCATTGGCTTCATGATGGACTACAGTGGTTTGCATTTTGTGGAATCCATCAAGGATTTGGCACAAAGCTACGGCATGGTAGTGCCCGAAACTGAATTTTCACCTGAAGATAAAAAAGCAGCTTTTGAACACCACGAAAAGCAAGTCTCATTGATGGGAGCGCTTGAGAGCGCAGTAGGCTTTTACAAAAAGCAACTCAAAACAGCACCCCATGCCATCGAATATCTCAAAAAAAGAGGGCTTTCGGGTGAAATAGCCAAGCAGTTTGGGCTTGGCTACTCGCCCAACGAGTGGCAAGGTCTGGCACAAGTTTTCCCCAATTACCAAGACGCCATCTTGGTGGAGGCGGGACTGGTGATTGAAAACAAAGAAACCCAAGGGCAAGAGAAACGCTACGACCGCTTTCGAGATCGAATCATGTTCCCTATCCGAAATGTCAAGGGTGAATGCATTGGCTTTGGGGGAAGGGTGATGGGGGATGGAACACCAAAGTACTTGAACTCGCCAGAGACGGCGGTGTTTTCAAAGGGAAGAGAACTCTACGGTCTCTTTGAGGCAAGAGCCTCCATCAAAGAGAGCGGTTTTGCAGTGGTGACAGAAGGCTACATGGACGTGGTCGCCTTGGCACAACTTGGCTTTTCACAGGCAGTGGCCACTCTTGGAACAGCCTGCACAAATGATCACGTTCAAAAACTCTTTCGCTTTACAGATACGATTGTCTTTGGCTTTGATGGTGACTCCGCTGGGAGGCGTGCAGCTAAAAAGGCCCTGGAAGTCTCCCTCCCCTTTGCAAAAGACAATCGAAGCATTAAATTTTTATTTCTCCCACCCGAACACGACCCCGACAGCTTTATCAGGGAACAAGGGGTTGACGCTTTCTCGCGAGCCATCTCCAGTGCGACACCTTTGAGTCAATTTTTAATTGATGTCGCACGGCAAGGTTGTGAACTCTCCAGCGCTGAGGGGCGGGCTTTATTGGCCAGTCAAGCCAGACCTCTTGGGAGCGTCCTGCCAACGGGTGTCCTCAAGAGTCAATTGCTGCTAGAGATTGCAGAACTCATCGGGATTGGTTTGCATGAACTCAGACAACTGTGGGAGCCAAGTACAGATCACAACAAATCGCAGGCAAGCGCCAAAAATCCCAACCGACAAACTCCCGCCTCCAAGGGCCTTTACCCAAGTGAGGGCACCCGTAAATCGAGTAAACGAGGTAACTTTAGTAACACCAACCCACTCTCAGCCCAAATAAGCCCAAACAAAGGTCGACTCAGACAATCGCCTATGACCCGTGAAGACCGAGCTTTGCAGGTCCTTTTCTCCCAAATGGATCGGTGGTCTAAGTTGAGCTCTGAGCAACAAAGTCTTCTTTGTCATCTCCCCCCTCCTCATGGATTGGCCTTCACCTGGTTAGATCGACAGCTCAATGCTCAAGGGGTGCTTGAGTGGAGTGAGCTGAAGATGATGTGCCAGAATGAACCTTGGGCAACATGGCTTGAAAAGCTCATCCAAAACATCACAAGCGAGTTCGAAAGTGATGCAGCAGAACTCAAAAGCATCCTCTTTGAAATGGAAAAAGCGGACATTTCAGCCAAGCTCACCCAAATGGCTCCCATGGTGGGGAGTGACCCCGCAGCATACAAACAATTCAAGAGTCTAAGTGCTCGCTTTGCATTGCTTAAATCAAGCAATGCGGTATAATCCACCCATCCAAGTGCGACAGCAACACCTCCGGGCCGGCCAACTTTGACTCAAGACGACGTCATCTCTCGCCAATAACCGCAAGGACTGCACTCCAAATGTTCGCCCAAACAGCTTGGCCTAAAGCATTTCCCCTTTCATACTTCATGTACTCATTTGCACCCTTTTAGGGTGTGATTGCCTTTTCCTTTAGAGGATTGACCATGTCTGATAGAAAAACTGCCAAAAAAGCGAGCGCTTCCTCCAAAACAACTCCCGCAAAAAAGGCTAGTCCTGCTCAAGCGGCCAAGAAAACTGCCGCCAAACCCACCAAGGTGATTTCAAGTACCAAAGTGGTGGCATCCACAAAATCAAAAACAAACGTGCCAACCAAGGCCGTCAAGAAAGCTCCTGTGCCCTCTTCCAAACCCAGTGCAACAAAAGTTGCTGCACCCGCATCTAAAACAAACAAAGTGACTGCAAAACCAGCAGTTAAATCTGCCGCCAAACCTGTAACAAAGCCGGTAGCAAAACCTGCTGCTAAAGCACCTGTAAAAACAGCTGTTGCATCGTCCGCCAAACCTGTGGCCAAAGCCACTCCTGCACCTGCTAAAACGCCTGCCAAAGCTACGGCGCCTGCTGCTGTGGCGAAACCAACAGCCAAGCCCGCTGCGAAGACTCCAGCTAGCGCATCAAAAGCAAAGGCCAAGTCCAAAGCCCTTGAAAAAGACCTCATCGAAGATGAAGAGTTATTGGACCTAGAGGCAGAAGCGCCAGAGGAAAATGGCTCAAGCACCGAAAAGGTCAAGCCCCTTCGCATGAAAATCAGCAAGGCCAAAGAACGTGCTTTGATGAAAGAGTTTGGGCTGGATGAGACGGTGCTGTCTGAGGAAGACATTGCCAAGCGACGCCAACGCCTGAAGACATTGATTAAGCTGGGCAAAACTCGTGGTTATTTAACCCATGGTGAGATTTCTGACCATTTGCCTGACAAACTCGTTGATGCTGAGACTTTGGAGGTGGTGATCTCCATGCTCAATGACATGGCGGTTGCAGTGTTTGAGCAAACTCCAGATGCAGAGACCTTGCTCATCAACAACACTGGAGCGACTGCAGCAACCGAGGAAGAGGCAGAGGAAGAGGCCGAAGCAGCACTGTCAACTGTGGACAGTGAATTTGGCAGAACCACGGATCCAGTTCGCATGTACATGCGCGAAATGGGAACGGTTGAGCTATTGACTCGCGAGGGCGAGATCGAGATTGCAAAGCGCATTGAAGGTGGCTTAATGGCCATGATGGAGGCCATTAGCGCGTCTCCCGCCACCATTGCTGAGATATTGCGAATGGCTGACGAAATTCGCCAAAACAAAGTGGTGATCTCTAGTGTAGTGGACGGCTTCTCCAATGCCGATGAAGCCGATGACTACGTTGCAGAAGAGGACTTTGACGAGTTCGATGAGGCCGATGACGATGATGGCAAAGGCGGATCAAAAGCGCTCACCAAAAAATTAGAAGAACTCAAGCGCGAAGCACTTGAGAGATTTGATCGCATCTCCTCTTTGTTTGAACAAGTTCATGCCACCTACGACAAAGAGGGCTATGGCACCCCCAATTATCAAAAAGCTCAACGTGCTCTAAGCGATGAGCTCATGACCATTCGCTTTACTGCTCGCACCATCGAAAAGTTATGTGAAATGGTTCGCGGTCAAGTCGAAGATGTTCGTAAAAAGGAGCGTCAGCTCAGGCGCATCATTGTAGACAAGTGTGGCATGCCACAAGACGTCTTCATCAAGGACTTCCCACCCAACTTATTGAATTTGAAATGGGTTGAAAAGCAAGCCAGTGC
>CAIKYO010000219.1 GCA_903831655.1 uncultured Burkholderiales bacterium | reverse complement strand
CTATAATGCCCCATATAATGCTATCTACGGCACCACATACGCACCCAACCAAACTAGGGAATACACAGGAACTTATATATATTATTAAGTCAAGTGTACGAATATCCAACGTACGATTTTCAATGGCCGTCAGAGGTATTTAGAGAAGGTAAAATGAAAACCATATTACTTTTAAAAGCCTACCGGTTATACTTTTTCTCTCTTATTTTTCTACTGGTCGTTGCGGCATCCTTTATTGGGACAGAAAATTCAAACCGATGGAATGTCAAGAAAGCTGTCGGGACTTGCGGTGGTTTCGGAGTTACATTTATAAATGAAATTCCAACTGCGGTTTTTCCAGCCATTGATAAATATTTTAATGGAGTAACAGGAGGAGCCGAGGTCGGCAATTACGCAACCGCAGTTGATCCAACTCGCGAGTCAACTGTTCCACACGTTTGTTTGGGACTGGGTGACTCCTTAGATCAAGGATATGGCAACGTTACTTCATTGACTGGTGCACAACTGGTCGAACTGAAAGAAAAGCGACTGCATTACACCGGCGTGGTTCCACCTGGAGCAACTAAAGCACTCGAACTCAATGTTAGTTACACTCCGACATTGCCATTAAACCTGCAAGGCGACGTAATCTTAAAAACTTATCTTGCTTCAAGAGGAGGATCAGTTAGTTTAGGTCGCACGGTTATAGTTGCCTATTATCCCAAAACTGGGTGGCGAGTTGTTTATTCTTTTGGACTTCAACATGGGGGTTATGCCACATCTTGATAATTGGATCAGAGTGAAAATCACTAGACACTCCTAACCCTTAAAGGAGAAGAACTGTCCAGGTGTTATCCCTTAAGAAATGCTGGAAGCCAAGTGAGAATTGTCAAATCCTTTTCAACTCCTAAGTTGATTGTTGGACCTTATCGAGTAGATTATTATCCTCCTCCTCCACCTCCTCCGACGTGTTCAAAGTTGTTCGTCTGTCACTTCTAGGATTTGCATATCCAAGTTCTTGCAAGATAAAACCGAGTGGAGAGAGGCCATGAGGCGTTACCCACTCGGTTTTGTTTTAAGAATATTAGAGGGTGCTGACGATTTTCAACGCAAGTCTGGATTTTCTTAAAAGAACGCCTCCCCCCCGCTCCGCGCGATTAAGGGTTTAGGAGAGTTCTTTGGTTGTCTTATTTGTACACTTAAAAAACTTTCAACTTTAAAACGAATACCGTTTCTTGCGAAATCTTGAATTGATAATTTAAATTGCCGATGGCCTCATAGAGACCATCGGCAAGAGCTATGCGTTAGCTAATTAATTAGAAGTAGTCGTTGCTAAATCTCCAGGCGTATCTGGCATCGTGGATTTAACTACACCCGTGAAGGTGAACTTCTCCTTCTCGTCAACGGTTTCGACATCAACCAAAGTGATCTCCCCTGGCTTTACATCGCCAAAGAGAATCTTCTCTGAGAGAACATCTTCGATTTCGCGTTGAATCGTTCGACGTAGCGGACGAGCACCAAGCACTGGGTCATATCCACGCTTCGCCAAGAGCGCCTTCGCCGCAGAGGTTAGTTCGATACCCATATCCTTCGCGCGTAGTCGTTCATCGAGATTTGCAATCATCAAGTCAACGATCTGAATGATCTCTACCTCGGAGAGCTGATGGAATACGACGATGTCATCGATACGGTTAAGGAATTCAGGGCGGAAGTGAGTCTTCAGTTCATCACTTACCTTGCCCTTCATGCGCTCATAATTTCCGAGGACATCATCAGAGTTGTGGAATCCAAGACCAAGGGTCTTTGAGATATCACGAGTTCCAAGGTTGGTCGAGTTATTTACAGTCCAACGGTTGATGGGATGAGGATGCTAGAGACGAGCGCAGATTTGGCGGTTGCACTTGCAGGCGCTTCTGACAAAAAGGGTTTTGAACTTCCCGCAGATTTTGTTGCCGTCGTTGAAGTTGGCTTCGCAGGAGAAATTAGTAAAGTGGCAGAAGCCAGACGGCGCATCATGGAAGCGGCTGAGCTGGGCTTTAAACTTGCAATCGTGCCGGCTAGTCGTACGTTAAATAACCTAGGAATCGAAATCAAGGAGATTTTTAGTTGGGGCAAGCGATTGCAAGGCTAAAGATAGGCCAGTGATGCAAGAACTACAACGAGATTTGTGCGATCAGCAAAAACGTAATCTCCCTTGGCGGGACAGAACTTCATCGGAGTGCGGGTGGACGAAGATTCTACTGCGACAATCGCTGCTTCTTTCAAATTTGCGCGACCGCACACGCTTCATGACCTAATTGCTGAGTATTAGATGATTGTGGTAGAGCTTTCAATTCGTCACTACCAACACACTCACCAAAATTGAGTCACCAATCAACTCTAAAAACTAAAGTTAATTTGTATTCGAGCTCATTTGGAACTGATTCCTCTTAAATCCATCTTATTTCGCTTAATTCTTTCGCCGTGCGATCAAAAGTGGATTAAGTAAAGTATCTAAATGCCTAGAAAGTTTCATAACCTTTTCTGATGATTCGTTGATATCTTGAAAAATTTGACTAGGCTTCATTGAAGATCGGTCTGATGGCTGACGGCTGCAATTAATCTCGAAAAGGGGTTTCCAGTGAATTCAAAAGATGAAGCAAAAACTACAAAGATTTCACGTAGGAACCTCCTTCTATCATCGAGCGGGATAGCCGCTGGGTTGCTTCTCCCTCGAGAGTCCGCAAGGGCAATTTGGAATGATCAGCAGCAATATTCATCCGGGGGCTAATAACGTTTTATCCTCAGAGCGCGAACGATTTAATGCGTTATTTCACCTAAGTGATCAAAGTAATTGGAATGGTTTGTTCGACTCCATTCAATCTAAACCTTATATTCTTAGCGCCATCCAATCTGGAAATCAAGTGCAATTGTTAATTCAAGACTGGGTAGACATTAACTGGCGCCCGTATCCTGCTCAAACTCCGATCTATCGGTCCTCTTCGGAGTTGGCTTTTGTTAATCAGGATCCAATTCGATATGGTTTAAACGTACCAGCTTACAATCCTACAAACTCCGGATTTGGCACCATCCACTGTTTAACATTAGAACTATTAAACAGTCAATGGGTTATCACTAAAGACGGTTACGTGAAGCCAATTCTCAGTATAACGTCCCTAGACTATTCCAATGTGGTTGAATCTCATGCTTTAGAACAAGCGTATGGGAGTGCCAATGTTGCACTTAAGGGGGTCTCTACTAACTCTGGTAATGAGGTCAGTTCTCCTCAACTATCGAACTCGACGAGTATTTTCGATTACAAAAGCGCCGTAGCTTATGCCTTGCTTTGGGAAAACAGTTATAATCCAGCGTACCCCAACTATGCTTCTACAAAAGCCGATTGTGCGAACTTTGTTTCCCAATCACTCCGGGCTGGGGGACACCAAATAACCCCAACTTGGAATTATTCCCCTATGCAATCCGGTTGGAATAACAATATGGATCTCCGCAAATGGTTGATTACTTCTGGGCGCGGACACGATGAAACTGCAGGGATGCTAGGTTTAGCCGATTGCGTTAATTATGCTTGGCACACAACTGATAGTTTG
>CAIKYO010000218.1 GCA_903831655.1 uncultured Burkholderiales bacterium | reverse complement strand
TTGGCGTATTATTTCTATAGATTCATTCAAATGCTGTTGAGCGTAACTCATCTTTCTTCCTTTTTAAAAAATATTCTTCCGTCTCTTTTAAACCTGTATGAGATCCGATCTCATAGAACCTTTCAAAGACTTCGTAACCCGTTAATTGTCCCAGAATTGACAGCTTTTGAAATATTTCCGCCAAATCAAATACTTCACCAAGTAAGTACCTCTCGAACACGCTTGAGTTCAAGATAGATAACCCGTAATCAATATACGCCATCTCGGGCCTGGGCTTGGTTTTGTTGTATTCGACAAGTGTCTTTCCGTCAAATACTACATTGCTTTTATCCCATTGATCTTCATTTTTCAAAACGGTCATGAGTGCAGACTTGTTTGAGGACTGAAATACGCCCTGAATCAAACCAAATTCAATTGGCAGAAATGAGTCACCATAAAGCACAAAAAATGCTTGCCCTAGAACATTTGGAAAGTGATGAAGTGCTTGCTTGATAGCCCCCCCTGTACCTAGCAATTTAGGACCGTCTGGTGAATAAACAACTTTGAGCCCGAACTCCTGACCGTCTCCAACAATATCCTGAATCATCTCACCCAAATAGCCTATACAAATGACTACTTTCCCAACACCCTGAGATTTGACATACCTAAGTTGCCTACATATGAAAGGTTCGCCAGCAACCTCCACCAAAGACTTTGGAATTGTCTCTGTTATGGGCCTAAGGCGAGTGGCTAAGCCACCAGCGAGAATTAAGACTGGCAACAAATAGCTAAACCTGTCATGAAGTGAGTACGACCTTAGTGCCTTCAAAGTCAAATTTGAACCGCACCTCCTCTAAACCAGCGATAGCCATAGCGTGCCTGAGTTTGTTTCTATCATTAGCCATGAACATTAGAAACCCCCCTCCCCCAGCTCCTACAAGTTTGCCTCCAACCGCGCCATTTTTCATGCCAAGTTCGTACCATTCGTCAATTTGCTGGTTACTCATCCCGCCTGACCGCTTTTTCTTATGCTCCCAATGTTCATGCATGAGTTTCCCAAAAAGCTCTGTGTCCCCGAGTTCCAGGGCTTTTTTACTTCTGTATCCAAGGTCTTTTACGAAGTGAAGGTTCGCTAGCATATCGCTGTCACTATTTTGAGTCTTGTCCTTTTGATCTTTTAAAATTCCGCTTGCACTTCTGGAGAAACCGGTGAAGAAGAGGAGCAAGTTATCCTCCAAATCAAACATAGTATCCATGCTGATATCCAGCGGGACAGCAGTCACTTTATCGTCTTTGTGAAAGGTATAGCATGTAATACCACCCATTGCCGCGGCATATTGATCCTGCTTGCCAATCGGCTCTCCTAAACGATCAATCTCAATATGACACGCCAATTCTGCCAACTCTTCTTGATGCAGATATCGCCTTCTATGCGCATAAAGTGCTTTGAGCAAGGCTGTCGTAAAGCTACCAGATGACCCAAGTCCTGTACCCGCAGGTATATCAGCCAAGGTCGTAATTTCAATTTGAGGGGTTTTAAAATCAAGCAGGTAAAGGGCTTCACGAATGATAGGATGTTTAACGTCAAATATACTTTTGTGTTGCTCTAGCTGAGAGTACTTCAAGAGTACCCCCTCCGTGAAAGGCCGCATTACGCTTACGTAAACATATTTATCAATTGCAGCGGCAATCAAGAACCCCTCATGCTCCCTGTAATATGAGGGTAGATCAGTTCCGCCTCCGCCAAGAGTGATTCGCAATGGACTTCGACTGGT
>CAIKYO010000217.1 GCA_903831655.1 uncultured Burkholderiales bacterium | reverse complement strand
CAGACAATTGCCGATGCCAAGGAATGTGATTCTGACAAGGGCGGCGAGCGATGATCCCAAGGTTATACATGCCAAGAAGTCAGTCTGGGTTGGGGTAGCATGTGCACCCTCAATTCCAATCAATATCGAACGATTAAAGGCTTTTATTGGACAAACCAATGTGCTCAAACATCAACTCGCAGCCTTGCGTTTGATCAAGTCATCAAGGAATCAATTCCTTGGTGCTCGTATTCCAGTTCAATATGAACAAAAGAGCACGGGTCGACTTGTTGAGGTCTTATCAAACATTCAAAATACGCCAAGAGAGGTTCTCAGTGCAGCATTGCACGGACAATGGGACTATGACCTCTCCAATGCACACTTCTCAATTTTGAGAGCATGGGCGCACAGATTGGGTAAGAAGTCACCATTCATCGACCGCTATCTACAAAACAAGAAGAAGATTCGATCTGAGGTCGCCATTGATTGCTTTGCCAATGAGGATGATGTAAAGGAATGCTTGATCGCTTTGATGTACGGTTCTGTTTTGAGTTCTGACGAAAAGTACGCAAGTATTGCTAGAACATTGGGATCAGACTCGGCAAAGAGGTTCATTGCCCACCCAGTTGTGATCTCTCTTAAAAAGGAGATTGTAAGATTGAGGAATCATATCGTTGCTGATTTAAGAATGCACGCTGGAAGGTATTGCAATGCAATGAATATATCAGTTGTGCCAAACGGTAAAAGGAACGAAAAAGCGGTACTGCTGTGTCATGCCCTTCAGGGTTTTGAGGCTTTGGCACTCAAGACGGTCATGGAAAAGTATAAAGAGAAAATATTACTTCCAATGCACGATGGGTGGATATCTAGTGAACGCTTAGATAAACATGAACTAGAGGTGTTGATCAAAGGGGCCACAGGATTTAATCTCGAAATTGAAGAAAAGCAACTCCCTAAATATCCGCCACAGTGGGTTGAAGGCAACTCCAGTGGAAATGCTCAAAGCCTTATTTTGAAATCAAACTCGTTAAACGAGCATTTCGATGAGATGTTTGAAAAACCCAAGGACGTTAAGCCTGGCAGTTTTATCATCTCAAACAGCCCCCAGTGGAGTGAGTCTGACGGAGTTCACGCTAAAGTAGGCAGAAAAACACACAATGAGTTAAAGAAATTATCGAAAAAGGGGTGAAGTGGAGTTGTTGCCACTCAATTAAGAATTCAAGTGGTTTTAATTCCACCTATGCGAAATGCGAACACAAAGACTGCCTCTGCCTGAGGGAGAGTTTGACTTTTGAAAGGGGGCTAACAATGCTCAATCAGATGTTTTGCCTTATTGTGCAACCATCTGGATGACGAGCTTCATTCCACATGCATCAGCATATCTACGCAGTGTATTGAGTGATGGTGAGTGATCTTTCTTGCCCAAACTGGACTCAATACGAGCAACAACGGGTTGTGATACTCCCATGCGAGTTGCCACTTCGGCTTGTGTAAGACCTGCGTCAGCACGTGCCTTTAACAGTGCAGACAATGCTGCGAACTCGTCTTCTAATGCATCATATGCAATTGCAAATTGGGCATCTTTTTTACGGCGTTTCGTAGCGTAGCCAGATGGGTCAAAGGCCACAGGTCTGAACTTATTGGTGTCAGTCATGTTTAATCTCCTTAAGGCGTTTACGCGCAATTTCAAGTTCTTTGCTTAGTGTTGTTTGGGTCTTTTTGATGAATCCATGCAAAATGATCACACGGCGACCCACAATGCAGCAAAAGAACGCTCTACCAATCCCTTCAGCACCCTTGGCGCGAATTTCAAATAGCCCATCACCAAAGGGGCGCGTATATGGCATACCAAGGTTTGGGCCCGAGATCACTATCTGCTCTGCAATCCGAACAAAACTGGCATTGATCCCAGATGGCCATGCATCGATGGATGCCTGGACTTTGGCATTGAAGAACAGGAGTTGGTAGTTCATGTTGGATAAATTATAGCATTTATGCTATTTGAGTCAAATTATTCTTGATCACTGAGTTTCTAGAGTTGGAGTTAACTCCAAAATTGGGTGCAATTAAATTGCACTTAATGTTGTGGAATCGGATTCCACT
>CAIKYO010000216.1 GCA_903831655.1 uncultured Burkholderiales bacterium | reverse complement strand
CGAGCAAATCATCGATCACCGCTTGTGGCTCAGGCTCATACAAGTAATCCCAACTGTGTGTGGGTCCACTTGCCATCGTCTCTTGCGCCATCTTGTCCGCTGACAAGGGGAGCAGTTGCTCGATCAAGGCCTCTTGCTTCATCGTGTTGATGAATCGTGTAAAGCAAATGCTCACACTGGCAAGTTCACCCTTGCTGTACGCGTCAAGCATGACCTTGACAGGCCCAATCAAACGCTCCAAATGAGGTGTGTCACCGAGTTGAACAACCTGGGCCAATACTTTGGCGCCCACACGGTTCAAAAATCCCAAGCCCTTGTTGCCAATGGCCACCATTTGAGCGCTCTCACCTTGAGCTTGAAGGTCCTTCAAGCGAGCGGTGAGCAAACGCAAAATGTTGGTGTTCATGCCGCCACACAAGCCTTTGTCTGTGGTCACAACGATGAAGCCGTGAGCTTTGACATGAGGGTGCTTTTTCATGAAGGGGTGAAAATACTCTGGATTGGCTTGCCCCAAATGAGTCGCAATGTCTCTGACTTTGTTGCTGTAGGGGCGAGCAGCGCGCATGCGCTCCTGCGCCTTGCGCATTTTGGAGGCGGCCACCATTTCCATGGCTTTCGTGATCTTTTTGGTGTTTTCCACCGATTTGATCTTGCCGCGAATTTCCTTGCCTGCTGCCATCAATGGCTCCCTTTAGGTGTGTCCAGATCAGCCAAATGTCTTCTTGAAAGCATCCAAGATCTGGGTCAATTCGGCCTCGGCCTCTTTGTCCATGGCCTTGTCGGCCTCGAGCTTGGCAAGCAGCGATGCATGCTTTTCTTTCAAGTGGTGGTGCAATTCAGACTCAAAGTGAAGCACTTGCTTGACTTCGATGTCGTCCAAATAACCCTTGTTGACGGCAAACAATGTTGCACCCATCAAACTGATTGACAAAGGGCTGTACTGGGCTTGTTTTAAGAGCTCAGTCACACGTGCACCACGGTCCAATTGCTTGCGTGTGGCCTCATCCAGGTCTGACGCAAACTGAGCAAACGCTGCCAATTCACGGTACTGGGCCAAGTCGGTACGAATACCACCAGAGAGGTTCTTGACCAATTTCGTCTGAGCCGCTCCACCCACACGAGACACTGAAATACCGGCATTGATCGCAGGGCGAATACCGGCGTTAAAGAGGCTGGTCTCAAGGAAGATCTGACCATCGGTGATCGAAATCACGTTGGTTGGAACGAAAGCTGACACGTCACCCGCTTGAGTCTCAATCACGGGCAAAGCAGTCAAAGAACCTGTACGACCCTTGACTTCACCTTTGGTGAAAGCTTCGACGTATTCAGCGTTCACGCGTGCAGCACGCTCGAGTAAACGGCTGTGCAAATAGAACACGTCGCCAGGGAAAGCCTCACGGCCTGGAGGACGGCGCAACAAGAGCGAAACCTGGCGGTAAGCCACCGCTTGCTTAGAGAGGTCGTCATACACAATCAATGCGTCTTGACCACGGTCCCTGAAGTATTCGCCCATCGTGCAGCCTGAGTAGGCCGAGACGTACTGCATCGCTGCTGACTCAGATGCACTCGCTGCAACCACAATGGTGTAGTCCATGGCACCGGCTTGCTCCAACGCGCGCACGACGTTCTTGATGGAGGAGGCTTTTTGACCAATCGCCACGTAAATACAGGTCATGTTCTGACCCTTTTGATTGATGATGGCATCAATCGCTACGGCCGTTTTACCCGTCTGACGGTCTCCAATGATCAACTCACGCTGACCACGGCCAATTGGCACCATGGAGTCAATGGACTTCAATCCCGTTTGCATCGGCTGGCTCACCGATTGACGTGCAATCACGCCAGGAGCCACTTTTTCGATCACATCCGTCATCTTGGCGTTAATGGGGCCTTTGCCGTCAATGGGTTGACCCAAAGCGTTGACCACGCGACCAATCAGCTCAGGGCCAACGGGCACTTCAAGAATACGACCCGTGCACTTGACCACATCGCCTTCGCTGATGTGCTCGTATTCACCCAAAATCACAGCGCCCACTGAGTCACGCTCCAAATTGAGCGCCAAGCCGAATGTGTTGTTGGGAAACTCAAGCATCTCACCTTGCATGGCGTCTGAGAGACCATGAATGCGACAGATACCATCGGTTACGGAAACCACTGTGCCTTGATTGCGAATGTCAGCGTGAGCAGACATGCCCTCAATGCGGGATTTGATCAATTCAGAAATTTCTGCGGGATTGAGTTGCATGACTCTTTCCTTTTCCTTTAATTGGGGTCAATGCGCTGAAGTCTCTCGACTCAGTGCGTTAACGCGACTTTCATTTGTTCCAAGCGGGCTTTGACAGATGTATCGAGCACCTCATCACCCACCACGACACGAATCCCACCAATCAACTCAGGCTTGAGTTCAACGGTGAGGTTTAATTTGCGAGCAAATTTTTTCTCCAGCAAAGCACTGAGACCACTCAGCGTTTGCGCATCCAAATCAAATGGACTTTGCACCACTGCATCTTGTTGTCCATTTTTCTCATTCACCAACACTTTGAATTGATGGTGAATTTCGGGCAACGCACTCAAACGATCTTGATCGATGATGATGCGTAAAAAATTAAGCGCCTCATCGGTCAAAGTCGCCTTGATCAAGCCTTTGATTAACTCAAAGACCTCAGCGCCAACAACACCAGGATTGCCCGCCCACGCCAAAAGACGCTCGTCATGCGCGACCATTGCCATCTCCGCCAGCCATTGTTCGGCTTGGGCAGGATTGGCTTGTGTCATGTGCGACTTGAACAAAGCCTCAGCGTAGGGACGTGCGATGGTTGCAATTTCAGCCATGACTACTCCGCTTAGAGCTCAGCTTTGAGTTGATTCAACAACTCTTGGTGAATGCCCACATTGACCTCTTTGCGAAGAATCTGCTCAGCGCCTTTGACAGCCAAATGAGCCACTTCTTCACGCAAAGCTTGTTTGGCTTTAAGCACCTCTTGCTCAGCCTCGTGGCGAGCTTGAGTGATGATTTTTTGAGCTTCCTCAGCCGCACTCAACTTCGCGTCTTCAATGATTTGAAGAGCACGACGTTCCGCATCGGCCACGCGATTGGCGTTTTCGTTGCGTGACTTGGCCAATTCGACCTCGACGTGGCGCGTGGCAGCTGAAAGCTCAAATTTCGCTTTCTCTGCAGCAGCCAAGCCTTCTGAGATTTTTTTAGCTCGTTCGTCCAAGGCGTTAACAATGGGAGGCCACACGAATTTCATCGTGAACCAAACCAAGATCGCAAAAACGATCGCCTGCACGAACAGGGTTGCATTAATACTCACGGCAACACCTTTCTAGTAAGAGGGTTTGCGTCAATGTCTTATTTCAAGACGAATGGGTTGGCAAATGCGAACATCATGGCAATACCCACGCCAATCAAGAAAGCCGCATCGATCAAACCAGCCAACAAGAACATTTTGGTTTGCAATTCGTTCATGAGCTCAGGCTGGCGTGCAGCTGACTCAAGATATTTGCTTCCCATGATACCGATACCGATACATGCGCCGATGGCACCGAGGCCAATGATCAAACCAGCTGCCAGTGCTACAAAACCAAGAACGTGTTCCATGTGATGCTCCTATGGATGAAATAAAAAAGTTAAAGAAACCAGGATGCAACGCTCAATCAATGAGCGTCATGCGCTTGACCCACATACACCAAGGTGAGCATCATGAAGATGAACGCCTGAAGTGTAATGATCAATATGTGAAAGATGGCCCAAATTGAACCTGCCACAATGTGTCCGATTGGCAACAACACGCCAGAGAGTGAAAAGGATGCTGCACTGCCCATCAAGGCAATCAACATAAATACCAATTCGCCAGCGTACATATTGCCAAACAACCGCATACCGTGAGAAACCGTTTTGGCGGCAAACTCAATCATTTGCATCACAAAATTAATGGGCCACAGCACGGGATGTGAGCCAAAGGGGGCTGTGAACAATTCGTGCAACCAGCCGCCAAAACCCTTGATCTTGATGTTGTAGAAAATACAAACCAAGAAGACAGATGTGGACAAACCCAAAGTGGTCGACAAGTCTGCAGTGGGCACAATTCTCAAATACGCGTGGTGCGCGTCCATGCCGTTGGCCTCGTAAAAGCTCTCCCACAGCACAGGCAACAAATCCACGGGCAACAAGTCCATGGCATTCATCATGAAAATCCAAACAAAGACGGTCAACGCCAAAGGAGAGACCAACTTTCTGCTTTGTGCATTGTGAATGATGCCTTTGGCTTGGTTTTCAACCAACTCAATCAACAACTCCACCGCCGCTTGAAAGCGACCAGGGACACCTGGGGTGACATGACGAGCGGCTTTTCTAAGAAAGAAGCAACCAACCACGCCCAACAACAAAGCCCAAAAAATCGAATCCAAGTTGTAAACTGAAAAATCGATGATCCCGTGCATGGGTTGGTTTTGCAAATGGGTCAGGTGGTGACCAATGTAGTCACCCGCCGTCATTGCTTCTTGAGTTGAATTTTCAGCAGACATTTTGTAAAAAATCTTTTTCCAACAAACCAATTAATGGACATCAGACCCCAAAAGCCCCAAGCATCGCATTCGATGTTTGGCAAACCCCCAAAGTCAACCCTATTTCAACCAAAACCAAGCCAGCCAATACGACTTCAAGGTCACAATCAGGCCCAAAATCATCCAAGCCCAACTTAAATCTTCAACCACTCTTGGAGCCAGTGCCAGCATTGCAATGGTGAGCAACACTTTGACAAACTCCCAGAGAAAAAACCCACCAACCGACCACTGCACATTGGACAGTGCTCTAACTCGGCGCAAACCTCTTACAAAAACCAGGCCCGGACAGACCACACAAAAGGCGCCATAAGCACAAGAGAGTACATTTTGAGTGGGTTGGCCAAGGCCTTCCATCACCATGCACAAGGCCAAGCCGACGCAACCTTGGATCAACACAACCCTCCACATGGAGAGCTCAGGGTTTTTGGCCCTGAAGTCTAACACTTGCTCTCGGGTCCAAGGCACAACCGGAAGTTCCTCAGAACTGTCCCATGTCTCTGTCTTTTGTTGCTTTTCTTTCACTGGTAAATCAGGGCCCATTTTTGGTCTTTTTCAACAATCAAAACGGACTTCAAACCAAAGCCAAACACCCTTGAGAGTTGGCAGATTTGAAGCCCAGGTTTTGGGCCCATGAAATTTTGTAAAGCTCACCATTGTAAGGGAAAACCCAAGACTTGAATCTGCTGTTGTAAATTTTTCTTGCTTCACCAAGCGATAATCACCCCATGACCCTTGAATTAAGGGATTGCGCCCTTCAAATACCCTTCAATGATGACACCCAAAGCACCTGAACCCCCAAAAAACACCAAAACCTTGTTGGACGAGGGCAATGCGCGGACCTCTCTCATTGAGTACCCCAGCATGTTCCCCATCAAAGTCATGGGCCCCAAGGCAGATCACTTTGTGCACACCTTGACTGAAATCGCCAAAACCCACGACCCTTTCTTTGATGCAACAACCCTAGAGATTCGAGAAAGCAGTGGCGGTCATTATCTGGGGGTGACCCTCATGATCAACGCCACGTCGCGTGAACAGTTGGACCAACTCTACCTCGCCTTGACCAGCCACCCCATGGTCAAAGTGGTGCTCTAAGGCGCACTGGCTGTGTCTCATCCCGCCATGATCGTCAAGCACTTGGGTGTTGTTGAGTATGAGAGCACCTATGAGGCCATGCAGGCCTTCACACGCGATCGATCAGCGGATGCACCTGATGAGTTGTGGCTTTGTGAGCACCCAAGCGTTTATACCTTGGGTTTGTCCGAGCAGTCCGCCCTCACCCCCCTCAGAGCCGACATTGCCTGCGTTAAAACCAACCGCGGGGGTCAAATCACTTACCACGGACCCGGGCAAATTGTGGCCTACCCCTTGGTGAACCTCTCGAGATTGAATTTCTTTGTTCGCGAATACGTCTTTCGGCTCGAAGAGGCCATCATCAAGACCTTGAACCATTGGGATGTCACGGCACACCGAGTCCCACACGCACCCGGCGTCTACGTCAACACCAAGGACCCGCATGGCCATGGAGTGCTTCGAAAACAAGGGGTCGCACCTGGGTCAACCTCCACTGAGCCAGACTTCATGGGCTTGTCCAAGATTGCGGCCTTGGGGGTGAAGGTTAGCAGACACTTCACCTACCACGGCTTGGCTTTGAATGTGAACATGGATCTCTCGCCCTTTCAATCGATCCATCCCTGTGGTTACGAGGGTTTAAACACCACAGATTTACGCTCCTTGGGCCTCGTGTTAAATTGTGAAGATGTACAACCTGTTTTGGCTGAAAAACTCCAAACCTATCTCTCTCCTTGAACCCAAATAAAAGCTCATTTGGCTCTCAAGGCCAACGCCCTATTGAACACTCTTGGAGCTCTTAAAAAGCTTTACGCCATGACCAACTCAACTCCCGTCGACCCTTCAGCATCCCAGAGCTACGACCCAACCGTCAAGCAAAAAGCCAAGGATAAGCTCTCAAAAATTCCCATCAAAGTTCAAGCCCAAGAGGCACTTAAAAAGCCTGACTGGATTCGGGTCAAAGCCGCCTCGACCAACACGCGCTTTTATGAAATCAAGGACATTTTGCGCAAGAACAACTTGGTGACGGTGTGCGAGGAGGCCTCGTGCCCCAACATTGGCGAGTGCTTTGGTGCGGGAACAGCCACTTTCATGATCATGGGTGACAAGTGCACCCGGCGTTGCCCCTTTTGTGATGTCGGGCACGGTAGGCCCGACCCCTTGGATCCCAATGAGCCACAAAACTTGGGACAAACGGTTGCTCAGCTTCAATTGAAATACGTGGTCATCACCAGCGTTGACCGAGACGATTTGAGAGATGGAGGGAGCGGCCATTTTGTGAGTTGTATCGAGAGTGTACGCACCCTTTCTCCCAAAACTCAAATTGAAATTTTGGTGCCCGATTTTCGGGGACGTGACGACCGGGCTTTGAACATCTTGCTGCAATCCCCCCCTGATGTCATGAACCACAACTTAGAGACCGTTCCTCGCCTATACGCACAGGCCCGCCCTGGAAGTGACTATCTCTTTAGTTTGCAGTTGCTCAAGAAGTTCAAAGCGCTCATGCCCCATGTCCCCACCAAAAGCGGATTGATGGTGGGCTTGGGTGAGAGCGATGAAGAGATCTTGCAAACGATGCGTGACATGCGTGAACACAACATTGACATGCTCACCATTGGGCAATACCTCTCTCCAAGCGCCCACCATTTGCCAGTTCAACGCTATGTGCATCCCGACACCTTCAAAATGTTTGAGAAAGAAGCGTACGCCATGGGCTTTAAGCATGCCGCTGTCGGTGCGATGGTTCGCTCAAGCTACCACGCCGATCAACAAGCCCACAACACCTTGGCCCAACCCACAGCCTGACCCAGGGAGCCCAACCGATGAAAAAAGTTCTTTTGGTCACAGGTGGCTCTAGAGGCATTGGCGCCCAAACCGCTCTCTTGGCTGCAGCACAAGGTTGGACGGTTGCGGTCAACTACGCCCACAATGAGCGTGCGGCTCAAGAAGTGGTGAATCAAATTTTGGCTCAAAAGGGTCACGCATTGGCCATACAAGCTGATTTGATGGACCCCCTGCAAATTGAGTCGCTCTTTGAGCGTGTCGACCAAGAGCTTGGCACTCTGTCTGGTTTGGTCAACAACGCCGGGATCGTTGACCAATCACAAAGGGTCGATGAGTACTCTCACGAGCGCCTCACCCGCATGATGAACATGAACGTGGTGGCTCCATTTTTATGCGCCAAAGAGGCGGTTAAAAGAATGAGCCAAGCCCACGGAGGGAAAGGGGGTGTGATCGTGAACGTGAGCTCTGTAGCCGCACGGCTTGGTGGCGCCTCCCAGTACGTTGACTACGCGGCAAGCAAAGCCGCTTTGGATGCACTCACCATCGGGTTATCCAAAGAGGTGGCGCGCGAAAACATACGCGTCAACTCGGTGTCTCCAGGTCTCATTGACACCGAAATCCACGCCAGCGGTGGGCTTCCCAACCGCATTCGCGACTTGTCGCCCCAACTCCCCTTTGGACGTGCGGGCACTGCCACTGAGGTGGCCCAGGCCATTTGTTGGCTCTTGAGTGAAAGCGCAAGCTACTGCTCTGGTACCATTTTGGATGTCTCCGGCGCTCGGTGAGCGCACCCCCTTACCTACAACTGCATCTACAGACTTGCCAGGCAAAAGATCCCGTTGTTTTTTACTTCTTTTGTGACAACATGGGGACTTCCTCCATAGATGCAACTCTGAAGATCGATTAAGCTCTTGAGATGCGCAATTGGAACACGTTGCTTGCGCTGCTCAATTGCTAACCAGCACCCGAGCACCCCTACCTTTGTCTATTCACACTCACAGGAATTTCTCAAATGGCCAGCCCCCAACATTTGCCCTTGGTTGAACACTTCATCAATGGCCAAACCACTCGCGCCAACGCCAAACGCTTGCAACCCATTTACCACCCTGCATCGGGTGCCGTGACCAAAGAAGTGGTTTTAGGTCATGTGAGCGATGTTGATGCGGCTGTGGCGGCGGCCAAAGCGGCGCAACCCGCTTGGGCAGAAATGCCACCCATTCGACGCGCTCGGGTGATGTTTCGTTTTTTAGAGCTCTTGAACCAACACAAAGATGAGTTGGCACACTTGATCACTGCAGAGCACGGGAAAGTTTTTACCGATGCGCAAGGCGAAGTCTCTCGCGGCATCGACATCGTGGAGTTTGCATGTGGCATTCCTCAGCTCTTAAAGGGAGACTTCACCGACCAGGTCTCAACGGGCATTGACAATTGGTCTTTGCGCCAACCCATTGGCGTGGTCGCTGGAATCACACCGTTTAATTTTCCGGTCATGGTCCCCATGTGGATGTTCCCCATCGCTTTGGTGTGTGGCAACAGCTTCATCCTCAAACCCTCACCCACCGACCCATCGCCCTCGCTCTTCATGGCCAAATTGCTCAAACAAGCAGGTCTCCCCGATGGCGTCTTTGGCGTCATTCAAGGCGACAAGGAAGTGGTGGATGCACTTTTGGTTCACCCTGATGTGCAAGCCGTGAGCTTTGTGGGATCCACTCCCATTGCCAATTACTTGTACGAAACAGGCGCCAAACACGGCAAACGCGTGCAAGCTTTGGGTGGCGCGAAAAACCACATGGTTGTCATGCCAGATGCCGATTTGGATCAGGCCGTAGACGCCCTCATTGGCAGCGCGTATGGCTCTGCCGGTGAACGATGCATGGCCATCAGTGTGGCCGTTTTGGTGGGAGATGTTGGTGAGAAGATCATGCCCGCTTTGATCGAACGCACCAAGTCACTCAAGGTCAAAGATGGCATCCATTTGGATGCGGAAATGGGGCCCATTGTGACCCAAGCGGCTTTGGATCGCATCAAAGGCTACATCGATGTTGGCGTTCAAGAAGGCGCCAAGTTGCTCGTGGATGGTCGCACCTTCGACCCCAAATCGGCTGGCGAGAATTGCGCAAACGGTTTTTGGATGGGCGGCACTTTGTTTGACGGTGTCACAACGAACATGCGCATCTACAAAGAAGAGATCTTTGGACCGGTGCTCTCTTGTATCCACGTTAAAACCTTGGACGAAGCCATTGAGTTGGTCAACGCTCACGAGTTTGGCAATGGTGTGTCTTGCTTTACCCGCACGGGTCATGTGGCTCGCGAATTCTCCAGACGCATTCAAGTGGGCATGGTGGGCATCAACGTACCCATCCCCGTTCCCATGGCCTGGATTGGTTTTGGCGGCTGGAAGCGTTCCTTGTTTGGTGACATGCACGCCTATGGAGAAGAGGGCGTTCGCTTCTACACCAAGCAAAAGAGCATCATGCAACGTTGGCCCCAAGGGGTCTCCACGGGTGCTGAGTTTGTCATGCCCACCTCCAAGTAAAGTCCCTCGCCGCCCAAGCTTTGCACCGCCATGAGCGAGCACGCAGAACTGAGTTTTGATTACGTGATCGTAGGAGCCGGCACGGCAGGCTCCCTTTTGGCCAACCGCTTGAGCGCAAACCCAAACGTTCGCGTGCTCCTCATTGAAGCGGGCGCAAAGGACGATTACCACTGGATCCACATCCCAGTGGGCTATTTGTATTGCATTGGAAACCCCAGAACCGACTGGCTCTATCAAACCCAGTCTGAACCAGGGCTTGGCGGGCGCTCATTGCGGTACCCCAGGGGCAAGGTGCTTGGCGGGTGCTCGAGCATCAATGGCATGATCTACATGCGAGGACAGTCACGTGACTACGATGCATGGGCCAACGCAACCCAAGATGCCTCTTGGTCGTGGCAGTCTTGTCTGCCCTATTTCAAATTCACGGAGGACCACCACCTTGGCGCGTCCTTGAACCACGGCTCAAAGGGGGCTGTGGACTTCTCTCTCCTCAGTGCCCCAAACAACGCTGCGCCCGATCTGCACCCACAAGCCACCCACGCCTATTTGAAGGACCTCCAGCGCCAGCAAGCCGGAGGCGAATGGCGGGTTGAGCGGCAACGTCTTCAGTGGGCTGTGCTTGAGGATTTCGCCTCTGCTTGTGAACAAGCGGGCATTCCCAAAACAAGTGACTTCAATGCGGGAAATAATTTTGGGGTCGGCTACTTTGAGGTGAACCAATCCAAAGGTATACGCTGGAACACAGCCAAGGCTTTTTTAAGGCCCACGTGCTATGGTCGAGCGAATTTTGAAATGTGGACCCACGCTCACGTCTCCAAGCTCGAACTTGCACGACAAAACAACGGTCAACTCAAATGCAGTGGACTTGAGGTCCTCACCTCAAGCGGCAAAATCAGAGTTTCATCCACCCAAGAGGTGATCTTGTGCGCAGGTGCCGTTGCCACGCCTCAACTCCTTCAACTCTCTGGTATTGGCGAGCCTCATGCACTCTCACAATTGGGTATCGAGCCCCAACTCGCAAGTCCCGGCGTGGGTGCCAATTTGCAAGATCACCTTCAACTGAGGTCGATCTTCAAGGTACAAAACACGCAGACCTTGAACACACTCTCGCGCAGCTGGTGGGGGAAAGCGAAAATGGGGCTTGAGTACTTGATGCACCGCACGGGCCCATTGAGCATGGCCCCCTCTCAATTGGGCGTTTTCACCAAAAGCGATCCCTCTTTGGATTGGCCCGACCTGCAGTACCACGTCCAACCTCTGAGCCTGGGAGCTTTTGGAGAGCCCTTGCATGACTTTGATGCCATGACAGCCAGCGTTTGCAATTTGAACCCCAGCTCGCGTGGCCACGTTCGCTTGGCAAGCGCTGATCCCAAAGCTGCGCCTCTCATCCAGCCCAATTACTTGAGTACCGAAGAGGACCGACAAAAGGCCGCCAAGGCCATTCGCTTGACGCGTGCACTCATGAAGCAAAGCGCCATGGCCAAGTACTCTCCCACAGAATATTTACCTGGCGAGCAGTACCAAAGCGAGGACGAGCTCCAAGCCATGGCTGGGCAAATTGGCACCACCATTTTTCACCCAGTTGGCACTGCGCGCATGGGCGCAAAGGGCGACCCCTTTGCGGTGCTTGACTCGCGCTTTAGGGTGCAAGATCACCAAAGAGGCGATTGTGTTCAAGGACTGCGGGTGGTGGATGCGAGCGCCATGCCCAACATCACAAGTGGCAACACCAATTCTCCAACCCTCATGATGGCCGAAAAAGCTGCCCAATGGATCGCACAAGATCACGCTCAAAACTCAATCCATTAAGGGCTTATCCCTAGAGCTCTGAGGCCCAGCTGCCCCTATGATCAAGCCATGATTCAAACGCGTTGGTTCGCGATTGAGTTGAGGGCGGAGGAGACAAGCTCCCCCAAAGCGCCAAAAAAGAGCGCCTTCGCAAAAGCACTGCAAACCATCTTTTGCAGTGCTTTTTTTATGGGACCATGGGTTCTGCCATTACACTGCTTTGCATGGATATTGTTTTTGTTTTGATGAGTGCAGGCTTGGCAGGCTTTGTTGACGCCGTGGTGGGCGGGGGCGGCTTGATACTGGTGCCGGCCCTCTTTTCTGCATACCCCCAAGCACCAGCAGCCACGCTCTTGGGCAACAACAAATCGGTCTCGTTGTGGGGGACTTTGTTTGCCAGTTGGAACTACGCACGCAAAATTGATCTGCCCTGGAAAAAGCTCTTGTTGGCGGCCTTGTTTGCGGGTGCTTTCTCGTTTTTAGGCGCTTGGGTCTTGGGCCAAGTCCCCTCCAGTGGACTTAAAAAAGCACTCCCCTTTGTGTTGACCCTCATTTTGATCTACACCTTGGTGAGTCGACAAATGGGGAGCGACCACAACCCCCGCTTTGAAGGCTCAAAGGAACGCCATGTGCTTTTGGTGGTGGCGGCGTGCATGGGGTTTTATGATGGCTTTTTCGGACCTGGCACCGGTAGCTTCTACATTTTTATTTTCGTGCGCTTGATGCGATATGATTTTTTGCACGCCTCCTCTGCCGCCAAAATCCTCAACAGCGCGAGCAACGCAGCTGCTCTTTTTCTCTTCACCTTGCAAGGTCAAATTTGGTGGCATTTGGCCATCCCCATGGCCATCATGAACATTTTGGGTAGCGGAATTGGGACTCGATTGGCCATTCAAAAGGGCTCTGGCTTTGTGCGATGGATGTTTGTCTTTGTGGTGACCTCTCTCATTTTAAAAACCACCTTTGATGCCTACTTGGCCAACTGAAGTGACCTTTTAAGCCTTGCCTTAAGGTTTCTCAGAGAGTGCGAGTGAGTCATCTGGAGTGGTTTTATCACTTCCAATCGGCCAAGACACATTGGCTGCAACGCGGGGCTTGCCAATGGGACGGGTCGCCTGTCCAATTTGAACGGCCGCGATGTCTTCCTCTGAAGGGTACTGACCCAAGAGCAAATAATCAAATACGCGCCTGGCAATGGGCGCCGCATTTTGAGCACCAAAACCCGCGTTCTCCACCACCATGGCGAGCACCACCTTGGGGTCATCGGCTGGGGCATAGGCCATGAAAAGCGCGTGATCACGCATGCGCTCATCGACCTTGGAGGCGTTGTATTTTTCGTTCTCCTTGACCGTGTAGACCTGCGCCGTTCCGGTTTTACCACCACTGGTGTACTGTGCACCCACAAACGAAGAGGCCGATGTGCCCTCTAAATTCACCCCTTCCAAAGCGTGCCGGATGATGGCCACGTTATCAGGGTTCAAAGGCACTTGCTCCATGGGGGCCACGGGAACTGCTTTTCTCTCATGGGTCTCTGGATTCACAATTTCTTTGACCAAATGCAAGCGCATCTTTTGTCCATTGTTGAGCACCGTGGAGGCCGCTTGCAGGATTTGGAGCACCGTAAAGCTGTTGTAGCCTTGTCCAATGCCCAATGAAATGGTCTCTCCCGAGTACCACCTTTGTTGCTCTGGTTTTTTATAGGTGGTGCGCTTCCACTCCGTTGAGGGCAAGATGCCCTTGGACTCTCCCAACACATCGATGCCCGTGTATTGGCCAAAGCCCAAAGGCTTCATCTGTTCGTAGATGGTGTCCACGCCCAAATCATGGGCCAGCATGTAGTAGTAGGTGTCGCAAGACTGAACAATGGAGCGGTACATGTCCACCGTACCATGACCGCCCTCTTGGTCATCTCTAAATCGATGGTTGCCGAACATGTAAAACCCGGGGTCGAAGATGGTCTGCTCTGGTTTTCGTTTGCCCGTTTGAAGAGCAGCCAAAGCCATGAAAGGCTTGTACATAGAGCCCGGAGGATAGGTGCCTCGAAGCGCGCGGTTCAAAAGGGGTTTGTCAATGGACTCATTCAAGGCTTGCCAGTTGTCACCATCAATGCCCTCAACAAACAAATTGGGATCAAAGGTGGGTTTGCTCACAAAGGCGAGCAACTCTCCCGTTTTGGGATCCATCGCCACCAAGGCACCTCTGCGTGTGCCGTACAAGTCCTCGATGAGTTTTTGCAACTTGATGTCCACCGAGAGCACCACTGTGTTTCCAGGCGTGGCGGGGCTGCTGCTCAGGCGTCTTACAGCTCTTCCACCCGCTGAGGTCTCCATCTCGTGAAAGCCCGTTTTGCCATGCAACTCATGTTCGTAGCTTTGTTCAATACCGAGTTTGCCGATGTAGTCCGTGCCCCTGTAATTGGCCTCGTCATCGGAATCTTCAATTTTCTCTTTTTCTTGGTTATTGATTCGACCAATGTATCCAATCAAGTGGCTGGCCAGTGAGGCATAGGGGTAGTTGCGAAACAAACGCGCCTTGATCTCAACACCGGGAAAGCGAAATTTTTGAGCAGCAAAACGCGCCACCTCATCGTCAGACAAACGCGTGCGAATGGGAACCGATTCAAAGCTCTTGGATTCGTCCAAGAGCTTTTTAAAGCGCCTGCGGTCTCTGGAGTAGATGTTGATGACGCTGCTCAACTGATCAATCACCTCCTCCAAGGGTGCGGTCACTTTGGAGGGCGAGATCTCCAGGGTATAGGCCGAATAGTTGGTGGCCACGATGACCCCATTTCTATCCACGATCACCCCTCGTGTGGGAACCACTGGGGCGATCACTTTGCGGTTGTTCTCCGCTTGTTCAAACAAATCTTGGTAGCGCCATATTTGGAGGTACATCAGCCGCAAACCCAGCAACCCAAAGCACACCAACACAAAGGCTGAGGCCGCCAGGACTCTGGCGCGAAAACGTCTCAAATCGTACTCGTTGCTACCCCCAAAGCTCATAGCGGACGGTTTTCATCTGGATCAGGAGCACGCCGCTGAGGAGCCAAAAGGATGATGCTCATCAGTGGCCACATCATCGCCTCCAAGAGCGGCGCAAAGACCATTGACCAACCCATCAGACTGCCCGACAAACTCATCCTGATGAGCATCGAGATGGCATGCGAGATGGCAAACAAGGGCAGCACTTGAAGCGCTTGAGAGGGCACAGAAAACCAAAGCAATCGTCGGTGAATGAGGGTCGCAAAAAAACCAAGCACCACATAGGCCAAGGCATGCTGGCCTAAAAAGGAGACTTGGTGAACGTCACTAGCCAGACCCAAGAAGAAGGCCCAACCAATGCTCACTCGCTGGGGTTGGTGCACCGACCAAAAAAGCAAGACCAGCGCTACAAAATCGGGCATCCAGGCAGCGTTTCCCAGCAAGCCCACGTTCTCGATCATGTTAAAGAGCAACGCAATGAACAGACTCATTGCGATGAAAAAGGAGCTGGCTGGCAGCAGCAACTGCTGCCCACGGGGCATGATCATCGCTTGACCTCCGCTTTGGATTCGGGCGCGGCGCTTGGACCCGGGGCAGCTGCACTGGGGATGGGAGGCACTTGCGCTTTGACAGAATTCGGAGCCGTGCTGCTCACTGCACTGGACATGCCCGCTTTGGCCGCTCCAATGGGCTTGTTGTTTTCTGGTTCGGGTCGCTTGGGCAAATCAAAACCCACGGGATCCAAGACCATCACAAAACGAACGCCCTGTGCTCGACCAGTTGGCTGGCACAAGATGCGAGCAAACATCGAGTCGGCACTTCTCTCGATTTTATCACTTTGGCAACCGGTACCCCGGGCGGATAAACGCCGTCTACACCGCTGGTTGAGAGCACATCGCCTTCTTGAATGTCACTGTTTGCCGCCATGTAACGAAGCTCTAATAGGGGTGCGCCCCCTGACTCACCAAAAGCCACGCCTCGAGCGCCCGTGCGGTTGTTGAGCACGGGAATGGAGTGCTCCCTGTCGATGATCAAAGTGGCCTCGCTCACCAAAGGATACACACGGGTGATTTGTCCCACCACCCCATGCTCGTCCATGATGGGTGAGCTCAGTTTGACACCGGCCATTGAGCCTTTGTCCAAAATCACCCGTCGGGTAAATGGGTCGGCGGCATCGTAGATCGCCTCAGCCGCCTGAGCTTGGGTGCTCACCCGACCCTTGAGCTCCAAGAGATCTCTGAGTTGGCGGTTCTCCAAAATGAGTTGATCCACCTGCCCCGAGTGAAGCGCTTGTTCGAGCAAGGCTCTTTTGGCAAACATCTCGTGCTGTTGAGCGACGCTTTTGTTTTCAAAAAAATCTTGAATGGACTCGTTGATGACACTGGGCTGCTGCGCCAACCACTGAATGGGGGAGAGCGCAACCGAGAACACAGAGCGCAGGGGCTGAGTGAGTTGCCACCTGACATCGCAAAACATCATCAAAATGGACAAGGATCCAAAAAAGATGAGTTTGTTCAAGGGGGTTGCCCCTTGCTTGAAAAACGGGGGGGGCGAGTGATTCAACGTACCCAGTGGCATGAAGAGTCCAATTTGCCCAAAAAGTCAGTCACTTTTGCAAACATCAAAACCTCAATTGAACGCCAAGGGTCCCACGCATGGGATCCTTGAAGCACAAAAGACGTGTGCTCACGAGTCCTTACTCACTCGTGAAGATAGAGCCCAAACGCTCCATGCGCTCCAGCGCCAAGCCGCAACCCCGAACCACACAAGTCAAGGGATCCTCAGCCACCAAAACTGGTAGCCCCGTCTCCTCAGCCAACAAGCGGTCCAAGTCTCTGAGCAAAGCGCCACCGCCGGTGAGCATGAGGCCTCGCTCAGCAATGTCGGCGCCCAATTCGGGAGGCGTTTGCTCCAAAGCGTTCTTAACGGCAGAGACAATGTTGTTCAAAGGATCGGTGAGGGCCTCCAAAATTTCGTTGGACGAAATCGTGAACGAGCGTGGCACACCCTCGGATAAATTGCGACCCTTGACTTCCATCTCCTTGACCTCTGAGCCCGGAAATGCAGAACCAATGTTTTTCTTGATCATCTCAGCCGTTGGGTCTCCAATTAACATGCCGTAGTTTCTGCGAATGTAGTTGATGATCGCCTCATCAAACTTATCGCCTCCCACGCGCACGCTGCCCTTGTAGACCATGCCGCCCAAGGAAATGACGCCCACCTCGGTGGTGCCCCCTCCAATGTCAACCACCATCGAGCCACTTGCATCGCTCACAGGCAATCCCGCACCAATGGCCGCTGCCATGGGCTCTTCAATCAAATACACCTCAGAGGCACCAGCACCCAAGGCCGATTCACGGATCGCACGGCGCTCGACCTGTGTTGAACCACAAGGCACGCAGATGATGATGCGAGGACTGGGTTTGAGCATGGAGCGGGGGTGAACCATTTTGATAAATTGCTTGAGCATTTGCTCCGTGACGGTGAAGTCCGCAATCACGCCGTCTTTCATGGGGCGTATGGCCTCGATGTTTCCAGGCACTTTGCCCAGCATGGCCTTGGCCTCACGCCCGACCGCTTGAATGGTTTTTTTGCCCTGAGGGCCCCCCTCGTGGCGAATGGACACCACAGAAGGCTCATCGAGCAAAATGCCTTTGTCACGCACATAAATCAGCGTGTTGGCGGTTCCCAAATCAATGGCTAAATCGGTTGAAAAATACCGACGAAATGATCCAAACATGAATGTATATCCTCTCAAGAGTTGGCGCCACGGTCTTGCGTGATGCATGAGCACCGTTGGTCCAATCTCCAATTAAACAAACTCGATCAAAAGCTGTTTTCATTCAAAAAACAGTGTTTTTTGATCAAAATTACCCTTCTCAAATATATTCGAGCCCTGGGGCGTGATAATACACGAACGCCCAAGGTTGAACGAAAATGAGGGCTCTTTAATTTCACTTTTTAAGTTCTTTTTTATGTCCCTGAGCACACCAGAAATTCAAAGAATCGCGCAATTGGCCAAACTCGATTTAAACCCCGAGGAGGGGGAGAAAATGAGAGGACAAATCAATGCCTTTTTTGAAATCGTGGAACAAATCAAATCCGTTGACACCAGCGGCATCACCCCTTTGGCCCATCCCTACGACGTCGTACGGGAGGTTCAACTGCGCCTTCGCGCCGATGAGGCGAGCGAGCCCAACCAAAGAGCGCTCAACCAACAAAGCGCGCCCAGTGTCGAAGACGGCCTCTTTTTGGTCCCCAAAGTCATTGAATCCTAATTTTTTCCAGCACCATGCAAGACGCAATACAAGATTTAAGCCTCAAAGAGCTGGCCAAAGCTCTGAGCGAGCAGCGAGTGAGCGCCACCGAGGTGGCAGAGCACTACTTGGAGCGGGCCCAACAGCATTTGGCCCCCAAAGCCCCCAATCCCTTGAACCTGACACAAGAGCACTCCTGTGGCGCCTTTGTCAGCTTCAACCCCGAGCACACCCGAGCTGCCGCCAAGGACAGTGATGAGCGCATTGCCCGTGGGCAAGCACGCCCTCTAGAGGGCGTGCCCATTGCACACAAAGACATTTTTGTCACGCGTGACTTTCCCACCACCGCGGGATCGAACATGCTCAACCACTACCGCTCACCCTTTGACGCCACCGTTGTCTCGCGCCTGGCTGATGTGGGACTGGTGAACCTGGGAAAACTCAATTGCGATGAGTTTGCAATGGGCTCAGCCAATGAAAACTCCGCTTGGGGACCCGTTCAAAACCCTTGGAACCGCGAGCACATCGCTGGCGGCTCATCGGGCGGGAGTGCCGCTGCGGTGGCACTGGGCTTGGCTCCATGTGCGACGGGCACGGACACAGGCGGATCCATTCGCCAGCCCGCCGCATTTTGCGGCATCACGGGCATCAAACCCACCTACGGTCGGGCCTCTCGCTACGGCATGATTGCCTACGCCTCGAGCTTGGACCAAGCCGGTCCCATGGCGCGTTCTGCCGAGGACTGTGCGCTTCTTTTGAGCGCCATGTGCGCAAGCGACGTTGAGCGCGACTCCACTTCTTTGGATTTACCCAGCGAGGACTTCACCCGTGACTTGGAGCGCCCCATCTCTGGCCTCAAAGTGGGCATTCCCAAGGAGTTCTTTGGCCCTGGGCTCAGTGCAGATGTGAAGGCTCGCGTTGAAGAGGCCTTGTCTCAACTCAAAGCCATGGGTGCGCAGTTGGTGGATGTCGAGTTGCCCAAAACCGAACTCTCCATTCCGGTCTACTACATCTTGGCGCCTGCAGAGGCGTCCAGCAATTTGAGCCGCTTTGACGGAGTGAAGTTTGGCTACCGAGCCAAAGAGTTTCACAACTTGGATGAGATGTACCGCAAAACCCGCTCCGAAGGCTTTGGCCAAGAGGTGCAGCGACGCATCATGGTGGGCGCCTATGTGCTCTCACACGGTTATTACGATGCCTATTATTTGCAAGCGCAAAAGATCCGCCGAATGATTGCCAATGATTTCCAAAATGCTTTCAAACACTGTGATTTGATTGCTGCACCTGTCGCGCCAAGCGTGGCTTGGAAATTGGGCGAATTGAACAACGACCCCGTTGCCAATTACTTGGCCGACATCTTCACTCTCCCAGCATCTTTGGCGGGACTTCCCGGCATGAGCATTCCTTGCGGCCTTGGCGAGCACGGTCTGCCTGTGGGATTGCAATTGATGGGCAACTACTTGAACGAAAGCTTGATGTTGAACGTGGCACACCAATACCAAACACAAACCTCTTGGCATTTGGCCAAACCAGGAGTCCCAGCATGAGCAACTCTGCATTGATCCATGGCTTTGAGGTGGTGATCGGTTTTGAGACGCACACCCAACTCACCACACAAAGCAAAATCTTCTCTCGCGCCCCCACCGCCTTTGGAGCCGAGCCCAATACCCAAGCATGTGCCGTTGACTTGGCACTCCCTGGCACGTTGCCCGTCATGAACAAAGGCGCTGTGCAGCGTGCCATTGAGTTTGGCTTGGCCGTGGGGGGACACATCTCTGAGCGCAGCATTTTTGCGCGCAAAAACTATTTCTATCCTGACCTCCCCAAGGGCTACCAAATCAGCCAATTTGAAATCCCCGTGGTGCAAGGGGGTGAGGTCGAATTTTTCCTCGGTACTGAGAAAAAAGTGGTGCGCTTGGTGCGCGCTCATTTGGAAGAAGATGCGGGCAAGTCCTTGCACGAGAACTTCACAGACCAAACTGGCATCGATTTGAACCGTGCGGGAACCCCACTTTTAGAAATCGTCACCGAGCCCGACATGCGCTCCAGTGCCGAAGCAGTGGCCTACGCCAAAGAGTTGCACAAAATTGTGACCTGGATTGGCATCTGTGATGGCAACATGCAAGAGGGCAGCTTCAGGTGCGATGCCAACGTCTCTGTGCGTCGCCCAGGAGAGCCTTTGGGCACACGGCGTGAGATCAAAAACCTCAACAGCTTTAAATTCATGCAACAAGCCATTGACTTTGAAGTGCAGTGGCAAATCGAACAAATCTTAGATGGTCACACCATCACCCAAGCCACCGTGCTCTTCAATCCAGACACGGGAGAGACCAAATCGATGCGCACCAAAGAGGACGCGGCCGATTACAGGTATTTCCCAGATCCAGATTTGCCCCCACTCTTTATCGAGAGGTCCTGGGTGGAGCAAGTGCGCTCAGAGATGACCGAGTTGCCGCGCGTCAAAGCGGCCCGTTTCATTCAATCCTTTGGCTTGCCCGAGTACGATGCAACCACCCTCACCCAAACCCAAGCGAGTGCAAACTACTTTGAAGAGTTGGCTCTCCTTTGCAAAGAGCCCAAGACCGCAAGCAATTGGGTCATGGGTGAGCTCTCGCGCCGCTTGAACCAAGCGGACTTGGGCTTTGAAGCCTCGCCCGTGAGTGCAACGCTGATGGCGGCCATCTTGGTGCGCATCTCCGACGGGTCTTTGTCTAACAATGCCGGTAAAACCGTGCTGGATGCCGTTTGGCCCGCTCCCCCTCAAGCCAAAAGCTTGGAGGAGGCGCTGCAAGCCATCGACCAAGTCATTGAGGCCAAGGGGTTGAAACAAATCAATGACTCTGGCGCGCTCAAAGCCATCATTGCTGAGGTCATGTCGAAAAACCCAGACAACGTGGCGCAATACAAAGCTGGCAAAGAAAAAGCCTTTAACGCTTTGGTGGGTCAGGTGATGAAAGCCTCACAAGGCAAAGCCAACCCCAAAGAGGTCAATGACTTGCTTAAAGCTGCACTGTCTGAGTAAGCGGGTTCAAAGGGTTCTTTTGGCTGGGCGCAATTGAACACGCCGTCCTAGATGGGGCTCACACCCCATAGCGAGTGCGGTAAGCGGCCACGGCTTGCTCGTGTGCCTTGACCTCAGGGTCATCTTGGGTCTTCAAGTAGGCCAGCAAATCGGCCAGTGTGGCCACCGAACAGACCCGCATCCCCAGTTGCGTCTGCACATACTGCACCGCACTGTAGGGGACCTCTTGAAGTTCGCCACCTACTTTTTCTGTGGCCCGCTCTTGACGGTCCAAAGCGATGACCACCGCTTGTGGGTGTGCGCCAGCTCGGGTGATGAGCTCAATGGACTCTCTGACTGCAGTACCTGCGCTCATGACGTCGTCCACGATCAACACCCGTCCCGAGAGCTTGGCGCCCACCAAATGTCCGCCTTCGCCGTGGTCCTTGGCCTCTTTTCGGTTGTACGCGAAAGGCACATTTTTGCCCAATCTCGCAAGCTCCATGGCCAGCGTTGCTCCCAGGGGTATGCCTTTGTATGCGGGTCCAAAAATCATGTCAAATTCAATGCCACTGTCCAATACCGCTTGGGCGTAAAAATGAGCCAGCTTGGATAGCTTTAAGCCGTCGTCAAAAAGCCCCGCGTTGAAAAAGTAGGGAGACAGTCGACCCGCCTTGGTGACAAATTCACCAAACTTCAACACCCCACTGTCCAATGCAAATTGCACAAAAGCGTGTGCGTTGGAGCCTGCGGGTGAGCTGTGGTTTTGAGAGTCTATGGACATGATCAAGGATTGAAAAAGAAATGTTTAAACGTGGGTCCAAGAGTGTGGCTTTGAACGACCATCCTAGGCATTGTAGTGCGCGCCAAGAGTGGCCACTGCTGTTAAACTCATTTTCCACATCCCTTAAACAGACCCACCAACATGAGAATCATCACCGCCAACTTGAACGGCATTCGATCGGCCTCCACCAAGGGATTTTTTCCCTGGCTTGAAACCCAAAATGCAGACATCTTGGGCGTACAAGAACTCAAGGCTCAAAGTGCAGATTTGAGCCCTGAGATGGTTCAACATGAATCCCTTGCTGCAAACAAGACTCTCAAAGGGGCATTTCATTTTGCAGAGAAAAAAGGCTACTCTGGCGTTGGCATCTACTCGGCCTTGGAGCCCAGTGACATCCTCTACGGCATTGACAATGAAGAGTTTGATCTGGAGGGGCGGTGGGTGGAGATGCGGTTTGACAAACCCTCTCGCAAACTCTCCTTCATCAGCAGCTATTTCCCCAGTGGATCCAGCTCCGATGAACGCCAAGAGGCCAAATTCAGGTATTTGAATCACGTCCTCCCCCGCATCACTGCTTTGGCAAAAGAGCGTGAATTTGTCTTGATGGGCGACATCAACATTGCGCACAACAACATTGATCTCAAAAACTGGAAGGGCAATGTGAAGAACTCCGGCTTCACGCCCGAGGAGCGCGCTTGGATGAGCACCCTTTTAGAGGGGGCCGGTTTGGTGGACGTGTACCGACACCTGCACCCCCATGAGAGCGAGCAGGCCTACACCTGGTGGAGTCAGCGCGGACAAGCCTATGCCAAGAACGTGGGTTGGAGAATCGATTACCAAATCGCCACACCCAACTTGGCTCACGGCGCCACACACGCCAGTGTCTTCAAAGACCTTCGCTTTTCAGATCACGCGCCACTCATCATCGATTACAACTGGAGCATCTAAGCCTCATGTTGGCTTTGCTCACCCTATAGGACACTTTGAGATGCTGCATTACGAGACCATTCCCGTCACCCCTTTTGAGCAAAACTGCTCGCTTATTTGGTGCGATGAAAGCCAAGAGGCCGCTGTGATCGATCCGGGTGGGGATTTGGATATCATTCTCCAAAGAGTGGCCGAGCTCAAGGTGCAGTTGAAACAAATTTGGGTGACCCACGCCCACATCGACCATGCAGGTGGTGTTGATGAACTCTCCACTCGCTTGTCCTTGCCCGTTATTGGCCCGCACAGGGAGGATCAATTTTGGGTCGATCAATTGAGTACCCAAGGCGCGCGCTACGGGTTCACGGGTGCACGCGCCTTCACCCCCACACAGTGGCTTGATGACATGGACCATGTTCACCTGGGTGAGCATGAACTCTTGGTGCGCCATTGCCCAGGTCACACACCTGGACACGTGGTCTTTTACTCCAAGGAACTCAACCGAGCTTTTGTGGGTGATGTGCTTTTTGCGGGGAGCATTGGCAGAACCGATTTCCCCCGTGGTCACCACGAGACCTTGATTCAAAGCATCACCGAGCGTTTGTGGCCCATGGGCAACGAGGTCGTCTTCATCCCTGGGCACGGCCCAGAGAGCACCTTTGGTCGAGAGAGAAAGACCAACCCTTACGTGGGTGGCACCTGATCATTTGAGGCGATTCGGCTTTGATGAGGGTTACTCTTTGAGCTCAAAGGCCTTGACCCTGGCCTCGTGTTGAGCCCTCTCAAAGAGGGGCATCACCTTGGGCAATTCAGCACGAATGCTCTGCTCTCGGCTCGCATCACTGGGGTGGGTACTCAGCCATGCAGGTGGCGCACCTTTGCTGAGCGATTGCATTTTTTGCCACAATGAGATACCCGCTCGAGGGTCGAATCCCACTCTTGAGGCCAACTCCAAGCCCAAAGCGTCCGCGGCTTGTTCGTCCTCTCTGGAGAACTTCAAACTCAATAGGCCTGCGCCCTCACGTGCCATGTAATCTGTCAAGCGTGGATCAACGCCCAAGACGCCTGAGGCCAGCACACCGCCAACCCTGGCAAGGCCCTGTGTGGTCATCGTCTTGGCAACCCTGGCCCTGGAGTGCTCGAGGAGTGCGTGTGCCATCTCATGACCCATGACCACGGCCAACTCATCGTCGCTCAAAGCCAGTTGCCTCATGAGCCCCGTGTAGACCACGATCTTTCCACCAGGCATGCAAAACGCATTGACCAAGTTGGCGTCAATCACATTCACCTCCCACGCCCAATGTTGGGCCCTTGGGTTGTAGCGGTTGGCCTCTTGGATGAGGGTTTTGGCAATCTCTCGAACTTTGATGACCTGCAAAGCGGTGGGCCCCATCAATGCATGACTTTGGTAGGCCTCTTGAATCAACTGTTCATACTGTTGCCTGGCACTTCTCTCCATGTCCTGTGCAGAGACCAGCCGAGCCCACCAAGGATTTTGTGCAGCGGTGCTAGCTGATCGGGTGCTATCTTGGGCATTTGAGGGACTTGGCGACAAACACAACAGCAAACTCAAGCTAAAGCAGAAGGTCAGGAGCGAGGGTCTCACCAGTCCACAGACCCCCTTGGCCTTTAGCGCCATGGGTCGCACCCAAAATGAATCGGCTCTCATGCTCAGGCTCTCCAGCTGTTTGCGTTCAAACGTCGTCTAGAAAAAAAGGGGGGCTTGCACCAAATGAGTGACAATACTCAAAAGACCCAAGACCCCGAAGTGGGATCAAGTCTAATGGACAAATCACAACCACTCAACCCACTGGCACTGCACCTTTTGCTGTCGGGTCCACCACCAGAGTCGCCAATCTAAATGTGGCCAGAGCAGGTGTTGCAGATACTGTCACAACCAATGCAAACTTAACTGGACCCGTCACAAGCGTCGGAAACGCTACAACCATTGTTCCTACCGGTGTGAGTGCAGGCACTT
>CAIKYO010000215.1 GCA_903831655.1 uncultured Burkholderiales bacterium | reverse complement strand
TGTTTCAAGTGTCTAAATTTGATCAGATAATTATTTAATTGGTTTTGAATATTCAATATCAACAAGAATACCTACCCACCAACTTTTATAATGCATGTCAAATATCAATAAGAAATTATCAAAGAGCCTTGCCGCAGCAGCGACAACGCCAGCGACTCCAACATTGATGAAACTGTCAAAGACATCTCCAACTTCGACTACTTTAAGCTCGACTTCATCTCCGGCGTCAAAGTCCTCATCTAAAATGAAGAAGGGATTGCCTGGATATTTGTTGGATCATGTTGATGATGGTTCTGGAAATCCAGTTTGGAGCAAAGCCGGGACAATAAGCAGTCTCGAAGCTTTGAAAGAAACAGATGTCAAGAAAGCATCTGTCCAAGAGTTAATCAACATCGTCGCTCTTAAACGTTTTTTCAGAAATTACTTTTCAGATTTCAAGAGAGAATACTTAAAATCAAGCGATTCATTACTCAGATCTCAACAAGATGCTCAAGGAAAAAAATTAATCTCCAAGAGCCATCCCAAAGCTGTAGACATTGGACTTGTTGAACTAGGGATTTTAATCCCTGATCCTGTTTTGGATATTGTAGATACTGTAGACACCCTTTATAACCAAATGTTCGATTCAAATCTCTACAATGAGTTTGATTTCGCCGGACTGGTTGGGAGTCTCAGTCGCGTCTCAATTTCCTCTGTCATTCCTGGGGTAGTGTCAAGCATTAAAAAGAAAAGGGTATCTGAAGATCAGATCGTGCCCTTGATTGATGTACCTACCCTAGATGAAATGACACCCAAACTTTTAACTAAGTTTGTTGACCGTCTTCGTATTTTACGAGCCCAAAACGGTATTTGCAAACCTGACTTGTGGATAACGAGTGTTGAATGTAAAACAGTGATTGCTTTAGAGCTTCTAAGTTATCAATTTATTGCTAACGTAGAGGTTTTTAAGGAGTTATTGTTAGACGTAGACGCGTTCATCTTCATGATGGAAAAACTCATTCGGAAATGGGGAGTTACCAAGCAAGACGGGGAGTTATCCAATGTGGAAATTATTAAGAAAAATTTGAAATTGCCTGTTGATTTACAAACACATGACTCGATTCGTCCTCATTTCTTAACAATATCAAAGTTTATTAATCATAACGATGATATTGCTGATGAAGAGGACGAAAAGACTCAGTTGATGTATGTTAACGCTATTTTTGATGCAAATCTTAAAGGTTCACAAAACCCGCAAACAATAGCCCTCTTTCGCAAGTTGAAAGAGGAAAGAGACCCTCAGTTAGTGGACGTCAAATCAACATTAGACGCTTTCAGTATGAGGCATGTCGAAATGAAGGCCACATGTGATTTGGCTCACTCATATGGGATGCGATTCCCGGGAGACACTACCCCTCAACAAACACATGATGTGGGAGACGGGGGGAAAAGACTATATGATGCTGGACGAAAAACCCAATATCAAGATAAAAAAATCAAAGGGGATGGGGGCAAAGAGTTAATTTGTCAACATTGTGGATGCAAAGGTCACCTCAAAGCCCAATGTAAAAAAATCAACGACACATCTCCGTACTTTAACACTCAAGATGTACTGTATGAGCATAGTATGGCTTGGAAACGAGTTCAGAAAGATGTCAAAGATGCCGCCAGAACGTTAGGTTACGCAAGATACCCTAAATTCGATTCGGTTTTTCTCGCAGCGAATGCACGAAATGGGGCACCAAACCCCAAATCAGGTATCCCGCCCAAAAATTTAAATCATTCCCACCTTGTTGGTAATCAGTGTTCAAATTGTAATACTGTCAGTGATGAATGTGTTGCTTTAATGTCAAATCATATTGCAACGTTTTTAAATTATACCGAAATTTTAATCCCTACTTTTAGACCCAAACGGCAACAAGAAACCATGGGGCAAGAACAAACAGTAGATGGATCCGTAGCCCGCGACAAAGTACCTACACTGGCTTTGATCGATACAGGGGCAATAAACG
>CAIKYO010000214.1 GCA_903831655.1 uncultured Burkholderiales bacterium | reverse complement strand
GGGTGTACGTTTATAAATTTAGACTATCTCAACAACAGTGTTTATTGGCCTATCGTATTTTGGACCCAGAGAGCATTAAGCTTTTAACGTTTGGCCCTCATGAAAAATTCTATCGGGATTTAAAGCGCCAAGGCGAGTAGGCCCGAAGCGTTTGGTGATTGACGCAAATAAGGATCGATGTGTCCTTTTTTGTCAGTGGCCACGGTTTGAAGTCGCTAGGATCATCTGCTGATAACAATCCTTTGTATCTGTTGGTGAACCTTTGAAACCTCACACACCGATATTTAGCAGGCGAAAGCTCTTGAAATGTCAGTGGTTTTATTTGGATGTCTGCTCTCATAAAAAAAACCACCCTTTTTTTGAAAGGGTGGTTCGGGTCCCAACTTGCGGGTGAGCCGCTGGGATGATGGGTTTTCCCCAAGCAACAGGCCACAAAGTGGCGCCAGGCTTGGGGATGGTGGCTCAGTGCCACACAGGCATGATTACATGCCCATGCCGCCCATTCCACCCATGCCGCCCATGTCGCCACCAGGCATTGCAGGAGAGTCTTCTTTGGGAGCTTCGGCAACCATGGCTTCTGTGGTGAGCATCAAAGAGGCAACGGATGCAGCATTTTGCAATGCAGTCCGTGTCACTTTGGTGGGATCCAAAATACCCATTTCGATCATGTCACCGTAGGTGTCGTTTGCAGCGTTAAAGCCGTAGTTGCCTTTGCCGGCCAACACAGCATTCACCACAACGCTTGGCTCGCCGCCTGCGTTGTAGACGATTTCGCGCAAAGGTGCTTCGATGGCTTTCAACACCAACTTGATGCCAGCCTCTTGGTCAGGGTTGTCACCTTTGATGGTGCCAGCTGCTTGACGTGCGCGAAGCAATGCAACGCCACCACCAGCCACAATACCTTCTTCAACCGCAGCACGTGTGGCGTGCAATGCGTCTTCAACGCGTGCTTTCTTCTCTTTCATCTCCACCTCAGTGGCTGCACCAACCTTGATCACTGCAACACCGCCAGCCAATTTGGCCACGCGCTCTTGGAGTTTTTCACGGTCGTAGTCGCTGGTGGCTTCTTCGATTTGAACGCGGATTTGTTTCACACGTGCTTCGATGTCTGCTGCTGCGCCAGCACCGTCAATGATGGTGGTGTTTTCTTTGCCCACTTCGATGCGCTTGGCTTGTCCGAGGTCAGCCAAAGTCACTTTCTCAAGGCTCAAGCCGATTTCTTCAGCGATCACTTTACCGCCAGTCAAAATCGCGATGTCTTCGAGCATGGCTTTGCGACGATCGCCAAAACCAGGAGCCTTGACAGCAACCACTTTCAAAATACCGCGCAACGTGTTGACCACCAAAGTTGCGAGGGCTTCGCCCTCAACTTCTTCGGCAATGATCAAAAGAGGACGGCCAGCCTTTGCAACTTGCTCCAATGTGGGGAGCAAGTCACGGATGTTGCTGATCTTTTTGTCAAAGAGGAGCACAAAGGGGTTGTCCAACAAAGCGACTTGTTTGTCAGGGTTGTTGATGAAGTAAGGAGAGAGGTAACCGCGGTCAAACTGCATGCCTTCAACGACATCGAGTTCGTTGTTCAAAGACTTGCCGTCTTCAACGGTGATCACGCCTTCTTTGCCCACTTTGTCCATGGCGTTGGCGATGATCTCGCCAATGCTGGTGTCACTGTTGGCAGAGATGGAGCCCACTTGAGCGATCTCTTTAGAAGTGGTTGTGGCTTTGGTGGCGTGCTTTAACTGCTCGACCAATGCGGTCACAGCTTTGTCGATACCGCGCTTTAAGTCCATGGGGTTCATGCCTGCGGCGACATACTTCATGCCTTCGCGAACGATGGCTTGAGCGAGCACGGTAGCGGTTGTGGTTCCGTCACCAGCGTTGTCGCTGGTCTTAGAGGCCACTTCCTTGACCATTTGAGCGCCCATGTTTTGGAGCTTGTCTTTGAGTTCAATCTCTTTGGCCACGGACACACCGTCTTTGGTCACGGTGGGAGCACCAAAACTTCTCTCGAGCACCACGTTGCGGCCTTTGGGGCCCAAAGTGACTTTAACTGCGTTGGCGAGGATGTTGACACCTTCAACCATGCGTGCGCGGGCTTCGCCGCCAAAAATTACGTCTTTTGCTGCCATTTGTATAGCTCCTTCAGTTCTTTAATTAATTACTTCTCAACCACGGCAAAGAGGTCTTCCTCTTTCATGACGAGCAACTCTTCGCCGTCAATTTTGACGGTTTGGCCGCTGTACTTGCCAAAGAGGACTTTGTCGCCAACTTTGACGCCCACGGCTTGGAGTTCGCCTTTGTCGTTTTTCTTACCAGGACCAACGGCCAAGATCTCGCCTTGATCGGGCTTCTCAGCTGCGTTGTCAGGAATCACGATGCCAGAAGCAGTCTTGGTTTCATTTTCTAAGCGCTTGACGATCACGCGATCGTGCAGAGGACGAAGTTTCATTGCATCTCCAAATGAGTACTAAAAGGTTAAAAATACATGGCAAACAGGGTGTTTGCCGAGCATTAGAACGCCAAGATGAGCTTAAATAGCATTGCTAGCACTCACCTTGGTCGAGTGCTAATCATAAGGGCATTTGGAGGGATTTCAAGACTTTGGGTGCAATAAATTTGAAAGTGCTGGAAAGCCCTTGATCCACTCAGGAGCTGATCCGATCTGGATTTGAATCAATTCAGAGAGTTGGCAACAAGCGAATGCGTGAGCCTTGGACTTTGGCCATCATCGCTTCAGTTGTTTTCTAATCGAAGAGTCTGCTGCGCGCAGCGGCAATATTGGCCTTTGGGGCTGATTTTTTAACCTGATGTGAGCTGAGATATCACTCTAAGATGTTGAAAGTATTGGGTCTTGTCAACAAGGTCCTTGACCGATTGCCTTTGGATGAGTGGCTTATCCAATGGTGTCACTTAACCCTGAGGCTCAAGGCCCCAAGGTTTTAAGGGATCAAGGGATCAGAGATTCAGAGCTAAAAATAAAAAGTGGCGCTGAGCGCCACTTGGAGTTATTTCAGGCCTGCCGCGCTTCTCAGACTTTCGGCTTTGTCGGTTTTCTCCCAAGTGAACTCAGGCTCCTCCCGACCGAAGTGACCATAAGCAGCCGTTTTTTGGTAGATGGGACGCAAAAGATCCAGCATTTGAATGATGCCCTTGGGTCTCAAATCAAAGTGATCGGCCACCAATTGAGCAATCATCTCATCGGAGACCACCCCGGTGCCCATGGTGTTGACGGTGATGTTCATGGGGCGAGCCACACCGATGGCGTAAGCCACTTGGATTTGACACTGAGTGGCCAAACCAGCAGCCACAATGTTCTTGGCAACATAGCGTGCTGCGTAAGCGGCGGAGCGGTCCACTTTGGTGGGATCCTTTCCAGAGAAAGCACCACCACCGTGAGGGCATGCACCACCGTAGGTGTCCACAATGATTTTCCGACCCGTGAGTCCACAGTCACCTTGTGGGCCGCCCACGACAAAACGACCCGTGGGGTTGACCAAATAGCGGGTGTCTTTGAGCCACTCTTTGGGGAGCACGGGTTTGATGATTTCTTCAATCACGGCTTCCACAAAAGAGGCCTTCATCTTGGAGCCATCGCTTTGCTCGGGGCTGTGTTGTGTCGAGAGCACCACGGTATCGATGCTGTGGGGCTTGCCGTCCACATAACGCATGGTCACTTGAGACTTGGCGTCAGGTCTTAGAAAGGGCAGGCGTCCGTCTTTTCTGAGATGCGCTTGACGCTCAACCAAGCGGTGGGCGTAGTAAATGGGGGCTGGCATCAACTCAGGTGTCTCTGAGCAAGCGTAGCCAAACATCAAGCCTTGGTCACCGGCACCGGTGTTCAAGTGATCATCGGAGGCATGGTCAACACCTTGTGCAATGTCATTGCTTTGCTTGTCATAGCAGACCATGACCGCACAACCCTTGTAGTCAATGCCGTAATCGGTGTTGTCGTAACCAATGCGCTTGATGGTGTCACGAGCGACTTGGATGTAGTCCACATGGGCGTTGGTGGTGATCTCTCCAGCCAAGACCACGAGACCCGTGTTGGTGAGCGTCTCAGCGGCCACTCGACTTCTGGGGTCTTGGGCAAAGATGGCGTCAAGAATGGCGTCAGAGATCTGATCGGCCACCTTGTCGGGGTGTCCCTCAGAGACGGATTCGGACGTGAAGAGGTAATCGTGTGACATTAAAAAATCCTTAACTAAAACAAAACCAGGAACCGTTTAAATTCGCGTTGCCTGTGGTCTCATCTTAGAAGGAGTCACGGCGAACGCTTTAGCAGATGAACGAGAGCTCAAGGGATCGCACCAAGAAATGGTGCGTTCAACCTCTCCCCCTGTCCGCCAAAACCTCCCCCCTTCATGGAAAGCGAGAGGCTTTGTGTCGCCCTGCAAGTTGCTTCATTAACTCAGCGACAAAGGCCATTGTAATGATTTTGATCGGCAATTCCACTCCATAAAGACCCCAAGTGGCGCGTGCTGTCACCAACGCCACCTCAGAATCCAGCCCACAGGCGAGAATCCTCTCTAAAATAAGCCACTGGTCCTTGTTTTCCGTTTTCCTTTTTTCCCCTTTGATCAAGTTGGGGACCCTCATTTCACCGATTCCGATTGGACTTCTTTTGCTGCTCACCTTGTTTCGTTGCTTGGCCCACATCCCCTTGTCTTGGATGCAGTCTTTAGGCTGGGTGTTGGGTCGCTTGGTGTGGTGGAGCTCCCCCAGGTACCGCGCGCAATTCACAGCCAACGCGGACCTCTTGAACTTGAGCCGAGAGGTCAGGCATCGTGCCCTGGTGAACGCAGGCACGATGCTAGCTGAGTTGCCTTGGATGTGGCTCAGAAGTCCCAAGCACACAACCGCCGAGCGCGTCACCTGGGACGGTGTGGAACTCTTTGAAGAGGCATTGGCAAAAGGACGCGGGGTGATCATCTTGTCACCTCACTTGGGGTGTTGGGAGATCGGTGCGCAAATGGTGGCCGAGCGCTTTGGACCCACCCACGGCAAGATGCTGGCCATGTACCGCCCCCCCCGAAAAGCTTGGATTGCACCACTGGTCGAAGAGGCCAGGAAACGAGAACACTTGGACACGGTCCCCGCCTCCTCGCAGGGCGTCAGAGCCATCGTGAGGCACTTGAGAAAGGGCGGCTTTACCGCCGTCCTCCCCGACCAAGTCCCACCCATGGGACAAGGCATATGGGCGAAATTCTTGGGTCAACCCGCCTACACCATGACCTTGGCGGTGAAGTTGGTCGAGCAAACCGGTGCAACCCCCCTCATGTGTTGGTGCGAGAGACGACCCAAGGGTCAATACGTGGGTCATTTGAGTGAGCTCAAAGAGCTTACGGCTTTGCCAGAGGAGGACAAAACGCTTGAGAACATGGTGCAAGCCATGAACGACGGTGTTGAGCGTTTGGTTAAAAGTGCACCCGAACAATACTTGTGGGGTTATTCCCGCTTTAAGACCCCCAGAGCCGCTCACACCCCTGATCAGAAGTCGACCCGTGAGGTGTCACCTTGACCCAATTGGCCGCCTTTTGCTTGACACTTTTCATGAAAGTGCTCTCGACCCTTCCCCTGTCTTGGCTCAGGGCCTTGGGGGCGTGGGTTGGTCAAATCCTCTTTCGGGTCGTAAAAAAAAGACGCCACGTGGTGATGGTCAATTTGGAGCTCTGCTATCCAGAACTCACTCTAGAGCAAAGAACCACTTTGGCGAGAAAGGTGTTTGAGCGCTTTGCCCAAGCGTGGTTGGACCGCTCTTGGATTTGGCACGGCTCTGAGGCGCTCATTCGAGCGAGATTGAGGTGGTGTGGTGAGACCCAAGCGCTTGAGTCAGCCGAACGTCTCAACTCCGAGTCACACAACACCGAGTCACACAACAAAGAGTCTCACAAGCTTCAGGAGACCCCTCTTGGAACGGTGATTTTTGCCCCTCACTTTTGGGGTCTGGATGCGGCGTGGACGCTCCTCACCTTGGACAAAAGGGGTGAGTTCTCCACCATCTTCACGCCCCAGTCCTCTAAGGCCTCTGAGGCTTGGATGAGTCGGGGTCGCTCCCGATTTGGATGGGTGAGCTTGAACACGCGAGAGGACGGCGTTAAAAAAATCATCCAGTCCTTGAGGCACGGTGCAACGCTTTATTTGTTGCCCGACATGAATTTTGGACCCGAGGAGTCCATCTTTGTGGACTTCTACGGCATCAAAGCCGCGACCGTCCCCTCTTTGTCCAAATTCGCACGTGTGGGTCAGGCCAGGGTGGTGCCCGTGACCTCCAGCATGACTGAGACGGGATACGACATCAGGGTACACAAGGCGTGGGAGAATTTTCCAAGCGCCGACTCTGAGGCTGACACCCAAGCCATGAACCATTGGCTAGAGGCCCAAATCAACCTCTCCCCCGAGCAGTACTTGTGGGTGCACAAGCGCTTTAAAACCCGTCCCAGTGGTGAAGCGTCTTTCTATTGAAGACGCTTCCCTCTCTTACTGAATCTCAATGTAGCCAGTGGTGGTGGCAACGCCGATCTCCGCCCCCAAGCCGATGGTTGATGCCAGCCCAGTCAACTGCACCACGTGTGCAATAGCTGTGCCCGACGCATTCAAGTCGGCAACATACACATTGGAGCCAATGCTAGCCACATACACATCGTAGCCCACAGGCGGGGTCGAACCAGCATCACTGATGGTGGTTTTGATGGCGTTTACAAAATCGGTCAAAGTGGCTCCCGATTTGCTTGCCACCCCGTGTAAGACACTCCAGCCCGTTAACCCCGTTGCGCTCGTGAGATAAGTAGATTCCAAACGAGCTGCGTGACCACTCAACAAGAGCGTGTCGACCTTGCCGCTTGAGTTTTCAACTTGGAAGTCGGTGATGTTCACATATTTGGTGTTGGGGTTGCTCGTGGTGGCCCCCATCAAGTTGTAGGTGTTCTTGCCCGTACCACCGGTCAGTGTGCCCAAGCCCGTCTTGAGTGTGAATATGTCGCCAAAGGCGTCATTTGCAATCACTGTAGCAGCGGTAGAGCTGGAGCCCACAAAATTGAATGAACTCACAGAGGGCCCTTCAAGATAGGTGAGCGAGGTTGAGTTTGTTGCGTCGACTGTGAAATTGTCCAAAGCAACATTGGCTCGGTTGGCCAAGGAAACTGTGAGAGTGCTCAAATCAATGGATGAGTCGGTACTTACTGGCGTCACATTGATGGTCTCACCCAAAGTGCCCAAATCTTTCAAGGAATAGGTCTGGGAGTTCAAAAGGTTAGAGTCGATGGTGAAACTCTTGCCCCCCGTGGCCGAGGAGTATTCAAGGTATGTGAAGTTGGAGAGTGAAATTGTTTTGGTAGGCGATTGGTTCAAACTAAGGGAATCTGCAATGAAGAGTACATTGTTGGCACCAGAGCCCCCGTTGATGACATCGTTGTTGGATCCCAAGTTACCTTGAATGTACACCGTGTTCAAGCCTGCACCGGCATTCACGCTAAAGCCGCCATACCGGTCGGAGCCGAGGTACAAGGTGTCGTTGCCCGAGCCCGTTAAGAGGTTGGAGATGCCCGCAGTGGGTGTGGCT
>CAIKYO010000213.1 GCA_903831655.1 uncultured Burkholderiales bacterium | reverse complement strand
TAACAATCAATTTTTAGATTAACCTTGCAAAACCGGACTACTTCTTAATCAATGGTACGTCTCAAGGGGGCAGGTCACAATGATGCTGCTCACACATTGGGCAGGCTTGCGCATAGGAGAAGTTGCTTGCTTACGCTGGTGTGATGTAACAAACAGTGATGGGCAAGTGAAAGATGAGATCCGCTTGCTGCCCGACATGACTAAAGGCCGTCATGCTCGTACTGTGTTCGTTAGCGCAAAGCTCAAAGCAGAGTTGCAAGCCTACGCTGATGAAGCAAAGTGCGTAGAGCGTAGCTACCCATTCTTTGCAAGCCAAAAAAGTGTGCAAGCTGGGTTTAGCGCAAACAGCTTGTCACAAACTTTTGCACTGCTTTACGAAGGCGCTGGGCTAGATGGAGCTAGTAGCCACAGCGGACGTAGAACATTTTTAACCAACCTTGCCAACAAAGGCACAGCAATTCACTTACTCAAAACGCTTGCCGGGCACCGCAGCATTCAAACCACTGCTACTTACCTTTACAGCAGCCCTAGCCAATTGAGGGCTGTTGTCGAGTTGGTTTAACCTAGGGTGCGCTATCAGGCACCAGAGCTGTTTAAGCCTATTCGTTGACAAATGTAAGAGTGATATCAATTTTTGAACTAATTCACTTCAAAGCGAACGAACATGCATGTAAAAAGTAAACCCTCAACTATCTTTATAAGTGAACCGAATTGACCTCGAAACGGATGGGACTGGCTAGCTGCCTACAAGGCAAAAAGTTTAGACAAGACCTTGAGGCAGAAGACTTAATTAGACTGATGGGGCTCTTTGTTAGGCTCACTCGAAGTCAGCTTCTGGTAGATGTCATTTCGGGTGAGGTGCGTGCCTTAAGCATTGCAAATCTTCATGGAACCCAACTTCGAACTTGGACAATTGGTCAAGAGTTTTAACAGTCTAAATTATTTGAGCTTCAAATCTATGCTGTTTCGAGCTGCTTCCAATGCGGCTTCGACTGAAAACTCCATACCTTCACTGCACTCAACATCGTCTTTGGAGACAGACCATATAACCCCCTCGCGGTACGGGTCTGGGTTGGATTCTATAAATATCACATGACCGGAGTAAGTCTCATCATAGGTCTTCAAATGTTTGTTTACGGCGCTAGTACTCATGATCCTACTCCAAAGAAAATTCAAAATAATTTTATGCTCGTTTGCTCATTCCCAAAATACCAGCCATGCACTTAGACAGTCCAAATGTAGAAAATTCTCATCTGTTATTTTTTGGAGTAGGTCTGAGGTGGCGACTTAGCAATTTTTCAGGCCCAGGTATGATGAAGACGAAATTTCGTAAAAGTTCCGTCTAAATTGCATAACTAAAAATGACAGTTGAATTGATTCCTAGTGCAAAACGATTGATCCGGTCCTTGAGAGACATAGGCTACGAATTTGTAGATGCTGTCGCCGACATAGTGGATAACTCACTGGAGGCGCAAGCTACTGTTGTCAGCATTTGTTTGAAATTCGAGGGTGAAGACTCCTACTTGACCATTGCCGACAACGGTACTGGCATGTCCTCAAAGGAGATACAGGAGTCCCTTAGGTTTGGGTCCAACCGCGCGTATGGAGATGAGGATGATTTAGGCAGGTATGGATTGGGTTTAAAAACGGCTTCATTGAGTCAATGTGAGCGTCTGACCGTTTCTGCCCGCCGTGGAGAAGAACGAGCTCGGATCAATTCATACTGTTGGGATCTGGATCATATAGAGAAAACAAATCGGTGGGAAATTCTAAAGATCGATAGTGAAGAACTCAAGGAAGAGGCTTGGATTCACCTCCACGAAACCACCGGCACCGTTGTAACTTGGGAACGACTTGGACGCTTACTTGGATATAAATATCCCTCTGGTGAGTATGCAAGAAAACGCACTGAATCAATGGCCGAAAGCCTTAAGATTCATTTGGGGATGGTTTTTCATCGGTTTCTATCAGGGGAAGTCCATGGTAAAAGAATCGCAATTTATATTAATGACGAGAGAGTGGTTCCATGGGATCCATATTCTCGTGGCGAAAAACATACTCAAGAGCTTGAACCGATTTACATTCCTTTAGATCTTCACGAATGCATCTATAAAGTTAAGGTCCAGCCGTATATCTTACCTGCTCAGGCACTATATTCCTCCACCAAAGCACACATCAATGCATCAGGTCCCGAAAGATGGAATAAGCAGCAGGGATTTTATATCTATCGCTCTAATCGAATCATCCAAGCGGGGGGATGGAGTGGATTAAGGACAAGTGATGAGCACACTAAACTACTACGTGTAGCTATCTTCATCCCTTCGCAACTTGACGAACTTTTTCAAGTCAATGTAGCAAAGAAACATTTGAGTCTTCCGCGAGAGTTGCGATTAATTCTGCTTAAGGAAATTCAACCAATCATTCAACGCGCCCAAGAGGCATATCGCGATAAATTGCAAGCCGCGCATCCACTTAAAGATGATCAAATACTTCATTCCGCTTCAATTAACCTGATCAATCAAGGCATTGGTGCTATTTCTAACGATCACCTAACGCACAATTCAAAAAAAATAGAATTAGCAAGTTTCAAATCAGATAAAAATGAACTTGAAAGTTTGATCAACAGTGCTCTCATCAAAGCTGGAGTCGGATCCGAGCAAAGAAAATGTTACACGCTATTAAAAAGTTTATTTTCGAATGCAGACTTAAATGAAAAACCCATTTTGTTAAAATTGCTAATTAAGTACTTAACTGATTTTTAATAATTTTCCGATTATTCTTTCAGGCATTAAAATAATCAACATTTGATAGACATCCTGACTTCATCCTTCGATATGCTTCTTGAGCAATAGGAGCTAATTCTACGGGCCACCCACTGCGAATATAGTATGGCTCTAAACAAAAGCTAATATTCCGACTGGGCACAGAACTGATTTCAGTTCCATTGTCAATAACTGATTCAGGATGTAAGTGCGGTAAAAGTAGGTGAATCATTTTCCAAGTTTTTTTAAAACATTCATCATCTGCAAACTCAATAGGTTTGACCATGTATTCGTTGACGAATCCTTCAAGCTCTAATACTATTTTCCTCTTTTCAGCATCACTGAGTTTGACTTGCTGTGTTTGAACTTTTTCTTTTTCTGAGTACTTAATAATTCCCTGACCAATTTTCCGTCCAACCAACGGTGGAACAGCATTACCGATTTGAGTAAAGACGTGAGATCTGCTCCCTGCAAACCTAAAAGTGTCGGGAAAAGTTTGAACTCTCGCTGCCTCACGAGGGGTCAAAGATCGAACCTGGGTAGGATGAATAAACATTAAACCGTCGCTCTTCAAATGAGCAACAATCGTTGAGCAAAGACTACTTCTGTCTTGCCTTGTGTAGCGATCTTTAAACGAACTTCGGTCGTATGGGAACTCCATCTCAACCCCACGAGCCAGCGCACGGCTACAAGTTTCACCCTCTCTCAACCTTGCAAAATCACGCAGATCACGATCATTATGGGGCCTTGAGCAATGCCAAGTAAGTTTCTCTGCCTTATCTACATTCAGGACATCTGACAAGAATGAACCCGAGTATTTACCTAGATACTTTTTCCTAAGTCGGAGATCGTAGCCTTGCTCTATTCGCTCATCTCCTGCTTCTAAAGCAGGTAAATCTTCAATCGCTTCACCCAAGGTGACTATCGGAGCTAACCCATCCTCTTTTGGAGTTAGCGAGTGTGTCTTGGTAATTAGGCTTGAAGAGTCAAAGATAGGGAATTCGATCAATGTGCCTATAAAAAGTTGGCGTATCCTTTTTTGGGGAACTCCAAATTCCCAAGTTTTAACTTCAAAAGGAATCACTCGGTAGCCAACCTTGCGAGCTTCATTCTGGATAGCGGTGAAATAAATTCCATTTTGTATCTTTTTGATGCCTAAAACGTTTTCCATCACAAAAACTTTAGGGCGGAAGTGATCGACAAATTTGAGGAAATATTTATACAGTTCTCGCCTTGGATCTTCAACTAGGCGTTGACCCGAGTTTGAACCAGAAAATTGGCGCGCAGTTGAAAATCCTTGGCAAGGTGGACCACCCACAATTAAATCTACTTGATGTGTTCCGACAAGGGATTGGAGCTCTTCAGGCTGGAAACTGGTCATATCTCTGACCAAAGCAATCGTATCGGTTGAATGGTTTTGCTTGAAAGTTTCGATTGCATGTGCATTGTGATCGACTCCCGCAAGACATTTCAATCCTGCTTGTTCGAGGCCTTCTGAAAAGCCTCCACAGCCACAAAACAAATCTAAAAATGTGAGTTTTTGTTTGATCAATTTTTTGATCATCTTAGAAAAATATCGACAACAATGACTTTTGATCATTGCTGAGCATTTCGATTCAGATGTCCAGTTAGTTATCGAAGTCCACTATTTTTGATTAAGTGCTTTTGCACAAAGTAGGAAAATAGTACCGAAAAATAATATAAATACTAGAGAGATGGTCCTTGCAAGGCCCTTATAGCGCTCTGCTCGTCCACGCGGGAGCATTGAACACGTACCAATTTACCCTCTGCCTTAAGAAGAGCATCCCCTTTTCCGTTCAAATTCTCCGCCCCGGACTCATCCATAACTACTCTGCTTTCTGTGGCGCTCTTAACACGTAATGCAAGTTGCGCTGGCAAGTTGCTTCGAATATTTGTACTAATCACTTCTGCGCTTGGTTTCTGGGTGGCAATAATTACGTGTATCCCTGCAGATCGAGCCTTTTGCGCCAGCCTCTTTAATTCAGCTTCAATATCCTTCTTTGATTGTGGATCATGAGTAAGGTCAGCATATTCATCCAATACAACGATCCACCAAGGTAGGCGCTGATCTTCAGCAGCAATTAAATTAAACTCAACGATATTCCTCTTCCCAACACCCCGGAAAAGTTGATTCCGAAGTTGCATCTCGTCGACTGCATCTTTCAAGAGTTTTATCGTGTCTTGATCATCCCAACCGATGCTACCTTTGAGGTAGGGCGAGCCTTCAAAGGAAGTGAGTTCAGTACCTTTGGGATCCACAAGGATTAATTTGAGCTCACTAGTTTTGTAGTGCCGTGTTAACCCAAAAAGAATAGTGTTTAGAGCTTCAGATTTCCCGCTCCCAGTAGTCCCTGCTACAAGCAAATGTGGACAGTTTGATGATGAGAAATCAAGAGTGACCAAGTTACCAAGTCGATCTTCGCCTATGGGAACGGCCAAATTATTCTCTGGCCGTTTCCATCTTTGCCAAGTCTCCGCTGCATCGACGTAGTAGCGTTGTTCATCACTTTTGGGAACATCGATTGTCACAAAACCTCGATCAATACTGAAATTGATGTTTTGCTCTTGTTCAAGTCTTAGGCTTAACTTCAAAGCCGCTGATTTTTCAGCAAGTTTTCTTGGATCAACTCCTACCCCAGGCTTGACCTTGTACATGACAGAAGCTGGCCCCTCTATAAATGGACCATCGTCCTCTGTAGCAGCAAATACATGAACATTATGGGTAGCGAATGTACCTAATATAGTTTCGTAAATTCTACGTAACTCTCCTCTTGACAAACCACGCCGCGTACTACTTTTTTTATTATTAATAATCTGATCTATAGAATCATCTGGAGTGATCTCCTCTTTAAAATCAATAGAGAAAATTTCTGTAGGTATTGAAGATTCTGTAGGTATTGAAGATTCTGTAGGTATTGAAGAAGTAGAAGAGCTCACTTGAACTTCGAATATTGAAAGATCAGCAACTGCTAGTTTCTCAATGGAATCACTTTCAGAAAATGGCTTTTCAATAAATTGATGAGACAATGAATCAATATTTGAATTTTTACAAATTGAATCGTTAAGCACACTTTTAACCTTGGCTTTCACTGAAGTAATTAAATGTGCTCTACTTGACTTAAGAACAATAACGTCATTCTCAATAAATTTATCAATTTCCGAATTATCAGAGTCCCACAAGCAAGCAGAATAGACGCCATCAACCTTTCTAAGGGTGATGGGACTTGAACGAAATGTTGATAGCAGG
>CAIKYO010000212.1 GCA_903831655.1 uncultured Burkholderiales bacterium | reverse complement strand
CCTGCAATGTCTATCGGGTGCTGTGTTTCATCGCGCGTTCCACCTCACGCTTTCCTTCACGGTCTTTGATGGTGTCACGCTTATCATGTTCTGCCTTGCCTTTGGCAAGAGCAATTTCACATTTAATTTTGTTGTTTTTCCAGTGAAGATTCAATGGCACCAGCGTATAGCCCTTTTGTTCGACCTTTCCGATCAAACGCCTGATCTCGTCTTTTTTTAGCAATAATTTTTTAGTTCTGACGGCGTCTGGGCTAACGTGGGTTGAAGCTGTCTTAAGGGGATTGATCTGGCAGCCAATGACGAAGAGTTCTCCGTCTCTGATGACCACGTAACCATCGGTCAACTGAACCTTTCCTTCCCGAACAGCTTTGACCTCCCAACCCTGAAGAACCATACCGGTCTCAAACCGCTCTTCAAAGAAGTAATTGAAAGCGGCTTTTTTGTTATCAGCTATGCGAGAAGGGGTTTCTGTTTTTTTTGTCATTTTGGGGCCAATTGGGCCTGAGCTTCACTACAATCTTGAACCAAGGGCCGTGAACCAAAGTCATGGGCCTCAATATTCATGAAAACAATCCATAAATCAGTTCTGATTTGGTTCAGTGCACAAGAAATGTATGACTTGGTCACCGCCATTGATGATTATCCTCAATTTTTGCCCTGGTGTGACCATGCTCGCATCGTTGAGCGGCAAGAAAATGGGGTGATTGCCGAAATAGGCATGTCTTTGAGTGGTTTTAAAAAGTCATTTACAACTCAAAACACCCATATTCCCAACCAGGAGGTCAAAATCGAGCTCCTCAAGGGGCCTTTCAAAGCTTTGAACGGCGTTTGGAGCTTTCATTCACTTGGAGATCAAAGGGCTTGTCGAATCGAGCTTCATCTCAACTACGACTTTGAGAGTATTTTTGGTAATTTGGTTGGTCCCTTGTTCGACAAAATTGCAAGCACCTTGGTTGATGCTTTTGTCAAACGAGCTGAGGATGTCTACAGCTCATGAATGGTGATTCCCAGCGGCCCCAAGTTGAAATCGTCTGGAGTCATGGACCTCGGTCCGCATTCACTCTCACCTTTGATTGGTTAGAGGGACAAACCCTTTTGCAAGCGCTTTGTGTACATCAGGATCCTTTGGATCAAGTCCTCAAATTAAAGCCTGAGAATCAATCCCAAACCTCATGGGATGAGCTCAAGTTGAGATTGCATTTGGAAGATCTTAAGAGCCTGGGTGCGCTTTTCTTGAGTATTTGGGGACATCCTTGTCAGCTCGATACCGTGCTAAAACCTCAGGACCGCATTGAATTGAGTTTGGCGTTAAAAGTCGACCCCAAAGTTGCGAGGCGAGAGCGTTTTCAAGCACAAGGGGCTAAGGGTGCTGGTTTGTTTGCTAAAAAGCGCCCCGGTGCAAAATCAGGCTATTGAATCTCACCATTCCTGATCAGATCCGAGCAAAATATTCGCAGGACTGAAAGTGAAGTTTGTCTGGTGCCTCTTCAAAACGTCTGAGCTCCGAGCGCTTCAAGGTCGTCATGTAGTTGACGAATTCTTCGCCCAATGAAGTGACCAAGTAGGAGTCATTGGAGAGCGCCTCCAAGGCTTCACCCAAAGTACGGGGTAGTCGATCGCTGTCGTTTTGGTAAGGCGAGTCGGTTCCTAAAGGTGCAGACAATCGTCGATTGATGCCATCAAGTCCAGCGTAGATTTGGCTTGCCATGTACAGATAAGGATTCGCAGCAGGCTCGCCTTGGCGGTTTTCGATGCGAGTTCCTGGGTCGTTACACTCTCCGATGACTCTTAACAAAGCGCCTCGGTTGTCGCGTCCCCAAACGAGCGATTGGGGAGCCAAGGCATTGGGTGCATACCTTTCATAGCCATTGATGGTGGGTGTGCAAAAGACCGATGCTCCTCTGGCGTGCTCGAGTAATCCTGCCAAATAATGTTCTCCCAGTGCTGAGAGTGTTTGTTGGGCATGGAGCGGATCCACACCAGCAAGTGAAGTCTCGCGTTTGAACAAATTGTTGTGTGTTTTGGCGTCCACCAATGATTGGTGCAAGTGCCAACCGCTGGACATGATTTGCTTAAATGGCGGACGACAAACAAAACTTGCGTAATAACCCTGCCGCATCAGAGCTTGTCTGACAGCAGAGCGAAACAAGACCATGTTGTCAGCGGCTGTCATGACGTCGGTAACTTCGAAAACGGCCTCAACTTGACTGGGGCCAAACTCGATTTCCAAGGAGATCAAGGGCAGGTTCAAGCCTTGGGCAGTCTGTTGAACAATGCGCAATGGCTCATGCGCCATATCGGCCCAAGCTTCGCTCAAAAGGTTGTATCCAGGGTGAATGAGCTCAACTTCTGGTGCCAAAGAGGGCCACTGGGCAAGAGATGGGTTGGTGTTATTACTGGGTGTTTTGATCCGATAGATATGAAATTCAATTTCTAAGCCGCACATCAACTGCATATTCATGCGAGACAGTTGAAGGACTGCATGCTCGAGAACAGATTTGGAGTCAAAGGGCACCAAGGTGCCATTGGGAAAATAGGCTTGGCATTGAATCCAAGCGGTGTTTGAACACCAAGGAAGCACCTTGAATGTCTTCAAGTCCGGCTTCAAGAGCACATTGTTGCCTTGCCCAAAACCAGGCAAATCGTCAACTCCGCCACTCTCAAAGACCTTGTAGGCTGTGCGGTCTGAGGTGTCTTTGAGAAGCAAAGTGCTGACCATTCCGATGCCATTTTCAAGTGCACTTCGTAGTGCTCTTGGAGTCAAGGTTTTGCACCTTGTAACTCCATGAATGTCACACCAAGCGAGACGAATTTGATCGATCCCCTCAGTGGCTATTTTCTCCAAACATTGTGAAACGCTGAGCACGGGTTCAAGGTGTTTTTTCATGTCGTGATTTAGGTGCTCGTTGCTCAAGTGTTATTTAGCTCACGGCCTCATTCAAAGTGTCTTTGTACCAAGGGGCTTGGGATTGTTTCAAAGTCACTTGCTTGGGCCACCATTCGCTCCAAGTACCACTGGGGGCAATGCCGTCGACCGTGTCGGGGCCGATTCGGGATTGCGCCACATCTGGGTTGGCTATTCCTGGAATTTGCCCACCTGTTGCCAGACTCTCAATGGCTTGAAGGAGAACCCTGCGATTGGCCATGATGAGTTTGTCACTGGTGCCCAAATGTTCTCGGGTTCTGTTTTGAATGGATCCCATGCTCTCCACCGCCCATTGGTCGTGCACATTGATGTCCTCTTCACCCATGCCCAGATAAGTTTTTCCAGACTGCTCATCGGGATTAAATCCCCACGCATTGTGCCTGCCTGATTTGGGTTTGTAATCGGGTAGGCTAATGAACTGAAGTCTTTGCTCGCGCATGGCCTCTTTGTTCAACGGGGTGCTAAAGCTTGTGAAAAACGAGTACCAGTAAGTGTTTTCATCATCAACGGGTACGTGCATTTGTGTGATTGTCATGGTCTCAGACAGTGGTATCACAAAAGTCGCAGGGAAAATGGATTGAGTGACTCTTACATGGGTCAGCTCCTCGGTCATGTGTCGAATTGAATGAATCTCCATGCCATAAGGCTTGGGTAAAAAGTTGATTTCTGGGCGGTAAAACTCACGCATGATTTTCGTCATCGGCCATTGTTCGCCATGAACGTCTCCTGCACTGGCGCTTCTGAATTGTTTTCCCGCATCATTGTTGCCAATGTTGCTGAGGTTTTCATCGTTCAAAAAACGATGTAAAAAGGAAGGATGTGCGGGATCAATTCCCACTTCAAACGCTTGCAGCCAATTGGCGTTCCAAAGTCCTTTGAATGCAAAACTGTGCGAGGAGGGTGCCTTAAAACAATCCAAGGCTGGCAACGGTGGAGGTGTCTCATGCTCTGGTCCCATCCACACAAAGATCACACCACTTTGCTCAACAACGGGGTAACTCCTTTGCTTGACTCGGTGACACAATTGGCTACCCAGGGGCTCTGCAGGAGTATCCAAGCACTGCCCCGTGGAGGAGAACTTCCAGCCGTGAAAGGGGCATCGAATGCCGTCACCCTCGTACCTGGCGAACGCCAAGTCTGCACCGCGATGAGCGCAGTCGCTATCGAGCATGCCCCAACCACCGTTGTCTGTTCTGAACAAAACCATGTCTTGTCCAAACAATCGAACCGCTTTCAAAGGGCGATTTTTTTGTCGCGGATCAAACCGTTCATTGAATTCATCAACCAAGGCAGCAGGCTGCCAATAACGGCGAAGCAAGTTTCCACACGCCGTGTTTGGGCCAACACGGGTAATCAATTCGTTTTGATTTGCATTCATATTTGTGTCTAGGGAGGTATTGGTCGCTAAAAGCTTGCCGACAACAAGTTTATAGCATAGAAAAATACAAGACTTTGGCTGTGAATTCAGATGCCTCTCACTCCAAGAGAAGGGGTTATCACTAGTTCCTTTGTTTGGACAATGGGTGAGAATATCATGAAGGTTTTTCAACGGATACGCACTCAGTGACTTGAAGCAGTTGACATGAACAACAAGGTCTCTTGGATAAGCAATCACACTCGGTTTTTAACATCAATCGTCCTCATTTTTGTCCTTTTATTTTTGGGCTCAATGGCTCAAGCACAACCCAAAAATCTCAATGAATTGTCCAGGTATGAGGGATCAGACCGAACTCAGCTGCTGATAGAAGGAGCAAAACGTGAGGGGGAGCTAACCATTTATTATGCTCACCCCATCGTTCAACTCATTGCTGATGGATTTTCTAAGCAATATGGTATCAAGGTTAAAACCTGGAGAGCAGGATCTGAGGCCATTCAGCAAAGGGTGATGGCAGAGCAAAAGGCTGGGAAATTTGATCTCGATGTCTTGTCAAACACGGCACTGGATACGGAGGCAACGTTTCGGCAAAAACTTCTTCAAGAGATCAACTCACCCATACAGTCAAGTTTGATTGAAAATGCCCTACCGACTCATCACCAGTGGGCCGCTTTCAATATGGATATTTTCTCGCTTGCCTACAACACACGTTTAATTGCCAAAGAAAATTTACCCACCAAATACGAAGACTTGGCTTTGCCTCAGTGGAGAGGTCAATTGGGTATAGAGACCGATGACAGCATCTGGTATGGCGCGTTGATGAACGAACTTGGGGAAGCTCGGGGTAAAGCGCTTTTCGAAAAAATCATGGTCAATCAAGGCATCTCGATCAGAAAAGGACACTCCTTGCTGTCGACCATGGTGGCCTCTGGAGAGGTCCCTATGGCCTTGGATGTTTACAACTGGAACCCAGAGCAACTTAAAAGAAAAGGTGCTCCCATTGAGGTGGCTTGGCTTAGCCCAACATTGGCTTTGCCATCGGCTGTGGCGATTTTGAGCAAGGCTACGCACCCAAATGCAGCTTTGCTCTTTTACGATTACGCACTGGGTGAAGGTCAAAAGTACGTGGCTGAGGCTGGATATGTTCCAACCAACAATCACTTCAGTTCCGTTTATTCGTCAGTAAAATACAAAGTGATTGATCCCAGTTTTGCTGCCAATCAACAAGAGCGTTGGCAAAAGTCTTATGCTGAGCTCTTATCCAAGCGAAACCAGTGACCCAAGAAGAGCCTCACAACGGCGCACCATTCATGAAATCAAACTCTCTCGATCTGAGTCTTGCCCTATCTGATAATCACTACACCAGGCCCCTTTTGCAAGGTCGGGTGAGTCCTCAGGGGGTGCGTTTTTTACCCACTTCGGTTCATCCGTCTGAGATGTTTTGGAGGCAACTGAAGTATGCTGACTTTGATGTCTCAGAGATGTCATTGTCCTCTTTGTTCATTGCCACATCAAAAGGGGATACCAGATGGGTGGCTTTGCCCATTTACACCTCAAGAACTTTTTTTCAGACCTGGATTTTGAAGCGCACTGATCGCGGCATTGATTCCCCAAGTGATTTAAAGGGTAAGAAAGTTGGTGTTCCTGAATATCAACAAACAGCAGCCCTTTGGTCCAGAGGGATTTTGCAAGACGAATTTGGTGTTGCAGCACGAGACATTGAGTGGTTCATGGAGAGGGGGCCACAGATGAGCCATGGAGGCTCGACTGGGTTTGTCCCTCCTCAAGGGGTGGTACTTCACCAAATTGGGCCTCATACCAACATTGGTGAGATGTTGATCAAAGGAGAGCTTGATGCGACCCTTTTGTATTTACCACATAAGAACTTGGTCGATCGCTCTACCTTGGATGTGCTGAGTTATCCATTTATCAAACCTTTGTTTGAAAATCCCTTTCAAGAGACCAAGCGTTATTTTGAAAAAACCGGTCTTTTCCCAATCAACCACACCGTGGTGATGAAAAGGGAGTTGTATGAAAAAGAGCCTTGGCTGGCTCTCAACATCTTCCATGCCTTTCAAGCTGCGAAGGAGGAGGCTGACCGCGATGCTGTTGAAGCCATCCAGTCGATGCTTGAAACTGGCAAACTCCTGACAGATCCTTTGAACGACTCTTCTTGGATGAACCAAGCGAAGTCCTACGGTATGAAAAATTCTAGGCCAGTGATTGAAAAAATCGCTGGCTACATTCATCAGCAAGGACTGACGCAACGAGTGGTTTCTATCGAAGAGGTTTTTGCGAAATCAACCCTAGATATTTGATTTATTTTTGAAAGTTCACAGTTCCATGAGATCAATTGAAATTGAAGGCGTCACGCACGGTGCAACTCCAATACCCATGGGGGCCAGGGTTGGGAACATGCTGTTTTCATCAGGAATCATGGGGAAGGATCCCAAAACTGATGAGTTACCCAATGACGCTGCATCGCAAGCAAAATTTATTTTTGAAAATCTGAAAACACTGCTTAAAAATGGCGGTGCAAAACTCGAACATGTGGCCCATGTCAAGGCCTATGTCAAGGACAATGCTTACCGACAAGCATTGAATGACGAGTGGATCAAGTGTTTTCCCGATCCCCATGACCGACCTGCACGTCACACCATGCTTTTTGATTTGCCGGGAGAGATGTTGATTCAAATCGAAGTGATTGCTGTGATCGTTTGAATCAGCTGTCAAATTTTTTTAAATAAAGGACATCAAGTGTTAATCGATTGCCATGGTCATTTCACGACCACACCTCCCCGCGTGATGGAGTTTCGAGCTCGTCAAATCGAGCATTTTAAGAAAACGGGTCAAAACATACCTGAAGCTCCGCCTCACATCAGCGATGAGGAGATTCATGCTGCGATTCACGACAATCAACTGAAGGTGATGAAAGAGCGAGGAGTGGATCTCACGATTTTCTCGCCTCGCGCATTGGGCATGGATCACCAGTTTGGCAATGAAGAGACCAATGTTGTTTGGGCTCGGTATTGCAATGACTTGATTCACCGGGTTTGCAAAATGTTCCCTGATCATTTTGCTGGTGTGTGTCAATTGCCTCAAGTCACAGGACAACGCCCTGGTCAAGCGGTTTTTGATGAACTCGATCGTTGTATCAATGAATTGGGATTCATTGGTGCGAACTTGAATCCAGATCCATCGGGTGGCAATTGGAGCGATCCTCCTTTGTGGGATAAGGAGTGGTGGTACCCCTTGTTCGAGAGGTTTGTTCACCACGATATTCCGGTCATGATTCACGTGAGTGGTTCTTGTAATCCGCATTTCAATGCCGTTGCGACCCATTACATCAATGGTGACACCACTGCGTTTGTGCAGTTCATGACCTCCGATTTATTCAAAGACTTTCCCACGTTGAAGTTCATCGTTCCTCATGGTGGAGGTGCTGCCCCTTATCACTGGGGCAGATACCAAGGACTGGCATTGGATATGAATTTGGGTGATTTGAACCAGCGTGTATTTAAAAATTTGTACTTTGACACCTGTGTTTACCACCAACCTGGAATTGACCTCTTGCTTAAGGTCATCCCCAGTGAAAATGTGCTTTTTGCGTCTGAGACGATTGGTGCTGTTCGCGCTGTTGACCCCAAAACAGGAAAGAACTTTGACGACACGCACGAATACATCAAAGCCACGCAAGTGGTGGGTTCAGCAGAAAAATCCAAGATCTATGCAGAAAATGCGCTGGGAATTTACAAACGGCTGGGAAATCATCCAACGGTTATGTCCAACAAGGGTAAGAAATGATTGGCTTTAAAGTTTTAGAAAGACACCGCGTCATCGACGCTCAAACAGTGGCTGCTTTCATAGGCGTGCCCGTCTCCTTGATCAGTGACTCGATGTCTCGAATGTTTGCGGGTGGTCCCAACTTGCGTCCCATGCACAATGGTCGTTACATGGCGGGTGCCGCTTTAACGGTTAAAACAAGACCCGGTGATAACCTCATGATTCACAAAGCCATTGACATGGCGGTGAAGGGGGATGTGATTGTGGTGGATGCTGGGGGCGATCTCACCAACGCTTTGATTGGTGAGATCATGACATCATTGGCCGCTTCAAAAGGTGTTGTGGGAATGGTCATCAATGGATCGGTTCGTGACTCAGATTTTTTGTCCACGCAAGATTTTGGTGTCTACGCTGCAGGCGTCACGCACCGCGGCCCCTACAAGGATGGTCCTGGAGAGATCAATGTTCCGATCTCATTGGGAGGCATGATCGTCACTCCAGGTGATTTGGTGGTTGGGGATGCCGATGGGGTTTTGTGCGTCCCCTTGGACCAAGCTCAGGAGCTTTTAGAGGCCAGCCTTAAAAAACGACAACAAGAGGAAGAGATGCTCAAAGACATTCAAGAGGGCACGTATGAGCCGCATTGGCTGCACGCGGCTCTGGATGCCAAGTTAGGTCCTGCAAAATAAGTTCACTTTATGCGAGTGCTGGGTAGAGAGAAATCGCAGTATGGCGCATGATGTTGTCCAAGTCTTCCTTGGATAGGTGGGAGAGGGCTTGCAAACTCTCATCGATCATCTCTTTTAGGCTGCCATCAGAGGCTGGGTAATTGGATCCCCATGCGATTTTGTTCGATGTAAAGCCAGCTTTCATCACTCTATCTAAAAAACTCTCTGGTGTAGCTTGGCCCTTCTTGCATTCACGAACAGTTATGATGGAGAGCTTCAAAAATACATTTTCCAAGTGCCCCAAACTGAGAAGGGGTTCAATTCCATCATAAGGGGGGCCGCCTGCAATGGGCACACTCATAAAGTGATCGATGATGATTTTGACTTTGGGAAACTTAGACAAGAGCGTGTTGAGCATGCCAATACCTTGAGGTAGCATCTGAACGCAAAATGGGATGCCTAGGTCCTCCACAGCTTGCCAAGCATGAAAAGTTCTGGGGTCATCGAGTGTATTGGCTTGTGTGGGCATGGTGCTCCCAGCGGTGAAGACTCGAATGCCTGAGAGCCCTCTCTCAACCCAATAGCGAATGGTCTCGGGAGCATCTTTGGCAAAGAGGTCGACAGAAAATACGCCTGTGAATCTGTCGGGTCTGGCTTGAACAGCATCGGCAACATACGAATTGTCAAACCCATAGCATGTGGATGCCTGCACAATGGCAGACTTCTCAACCCCTGCCTCATCCATCGCTGACAACAACTGAGCCCATGAGGTGGGTCGATTTTCTGACCAAACAGAGGGCTTGCCCCCTAGAGGATTCCTGGGATAAAGGGTTTGATCGCTGGAGATGATATGGGGATGGATGTCAATGAAATGATGGGACATGGCAAATGGAGGTGGTACCTATCGAATAGAGAAATTATTGTCGTTCAATTTTAGCTTTTTCAATGACTTGTCCCCATTTGACAATGTCACTGTTGATGTATTCGGTCATCTCCTCGGGCGTGCTGGCATGGGGATTGACTCCCAATTCAAGCATTTTTTGTTTGACACTGGGGTTGTTGATGGCGATTTGAATGGATTGGTTCAATCGTTGAATGATGGCTTTGGGCGTTTTTGCTGGAACTGAGATCCCGTTCCATGACGTGGCTTCATAAGCGGGTACGCCACTCTCGGATAGGGTGGGAATGGAGGGCAATCCAGAAAAGCGTGCCTTGGATCCAATCGCAATCACCTTGATGGTACCTGCTTTGATGTTGCCCAAGATGGGCGTGAAGTTATCAAAGCCAAGGTGAATCTCGCCTGAGATGACATTGGTGGTGACCTCTGAGCTTGATTTAAAGGGGACCACACTAGCATTGACACCGGACAAAGATTTGAAGAGTTCAGCTGCCAAATTTTGTGTGCTACCCACACTGATGGTACCGATGTTGAGTTTGCCTGGGTTTTTGTTTGCATAGTTGATGACATCCTCCACCGTGTTGAATGGAGAATTGGCCGATGTGAAGAGCGCAATGTCGTAAGTGCCAATGGAGGAGACGTGAGCGAAATCGCGCACGATGTCGTAGGGCAGTGACTTGAAGAGCGATTTGGCCAGAGCTTGTCCATTGCCAGCGATGACCATGGTGTACCCGTCAGCAGGGGACTTGGCGACGAACTCCATTCCTGTGGTCAATCCAGCACCTGGTTTGTTGTCAATCACAATGGGCTGACCCAAGTCCTCACTCATCTTTTGTGCAACCAACCGGGCTGTGATGTCGCCTACACCGCCAGCTGCGTACGGGACCACCAAACGCAGCGATTTGTTTGGATAGGTTTGAGCATTTGAGCTCAAGGCCTCCAACAGACACACCAATCCCAAAAAAAGACAAGAAAGATACTTTAAGGAAGATTTTTTCATGATGAACCCGATTCAATTGATTGGTATTGTTAAGCGCTCAATTGAAATTGTCACGGGGGCTAACCTTAAGTCTTTACATTCCAAGTGGCATATCGTTTGCTTTATCTAGTAGATATAACAAACATGGCAAAGCTTCACCGCTTTGAGACATTTTGTGTGTGAATCTTCAGTGAACTCAGCCCCCTTTTTTAACGGCTGACCCCTTTGTCTGATCAGGAGAGAGTGCGATGACCATCAATTTAAACGCTGGAGTGACCAATGCATTGGCCGCTTCGGGATCGAGCCTAACGCCAAACCAAAGTGCCAAAGCGATGTTTTCGGCTCTGAAATCAGGTGATTTGGCGGGGGCTCAAAAGGCTTTAACCGCCTTTACTGCAGGACAGAGCAGTAGCTCGATGCTTCTCAATCCCAACACCATTTTTGGTCAACTCTCCAGTGCCATCAAAGCGGGTAATTTGTCCCAAGCTCAGTCACTGTCGGCTCAGATGATGGGAGGCCAAGCCTTGCCCACCAATGTGAGTGCAGGCACCTCGAGTTCCAGTACGTCAAGTGCAAGCACCTCTAGCTCGGGAAACTCCTCCAATTTATCTTCCAATCCACAGATCTTGGCCAGCAATGTGAGCACCCAAGTCGCCAGCAACTTGTTTCAAGCCTTGGATGCACAAGATGCAAGTACCCAAAGCACTGACCCGATGTCCATGCTTTTTGGGCAAGGCGGCAACGTCAACTTGATGGCTTGAACTCTTTGGGGAGGGTTCAGAGTGGCAAGTATTTGCCACTCTTTTGTCGCTTTTCCTTATCTTTTCGCGTCGATCAAAATGAACGCGATTCTGGCTGGTTTACCCGATCGATTGGCCCAAGCGTGATTGGTTCCCCTTTGGATCAAGATGTCTCCAGCTCGCATGATTTTTTCCTCCCCCTCTAAGATGGCTGTGATTTCGCCCTCCAACATGATGGCATAGTCAACTGTATCGGTCTTGTGCATACCTGGGTGATCTCCAGGCTTTAGTGTGTGGTCAGCATCAGGGTAGAGGCTTGCAAAGGTGGAGGCTTGCATGCGCGCCAATTCATCGGGATCTTTGGGCTCAGGCGGATAATCAATGACTCGAATCACGGTACCGTGTTCGGGAGGCAAAACACCTTTGTGCTGAGTGATGGTGTCTGGCGCATGAATGGAGGATGGGCATGCGCCAGTGTGCCAAACGTTGGTCACTCTGTAGCCAGGTCTATCGGCAACCAGTTTCACAGCAGGGGATGGGCCGTCCTCAATGAACAAGGCGCGTCCATTTGCGTCCTCACCTGTTACAAGTCGACGAATGGGGGGAAACAATTCACTCATGATGTACTTTCAAAAATAAATGAAGGGATGGGCTCTAAGGGGTTCACTCAACCTTGACATCCGTATCTCTCACGACGGCTGCCCATTTGGTCATCTCCACTTTGATGTAACGTGCAAAGGAGTCTGGGCTACCGCCCACGGGATCAAAACCAAGGAGTGCCAATTGTTCCTTGACCGAGGGTTGTTGTATCAAAGTTTCAATGTCCGCGTTGATCTTGCTAACGATGGCCTTTGGAGTTCCAGCTGGTACAAACACACCCACCCAGGTGTAGTCCTCGAAACCCGTGAAACCCGATTCCGCAACCGTTGGAACGTCTGGCAAGGCCGCATTTCGTTTTGAACTGGTGAGGGCCAATCCATGAAGTTTGCCCGAGCGAATCAAGGGCACAGCAGCCGGCATGGCTACACTTGCAAATTGCACCTCGCCCGTGAGCGCTGCATTGATCGCCGGTCCGGCTCCTTTGTAGGGAACGTGCAAAACGTTCGTTTTTGCTAAAACTTTGAACAAGTATTCGGCAGAAAGATGAGGGGTAGTTCCCGTTCCAGGTGAGGCATAGCTCAAATTCCCACTTCTCGATGCCTCAATGGCGTCTTTGAGGTTTTTTGAGGTCAGTGAAGTGCTTGCAACGATGACATTGGGACTGTTGGCAACGTTGGAGACTCCAATTAATTCTTTCTCAAGGTTGTATCCGGCATTGGTGAACAAAGAGGTGTTCACAGCTACAGAGCTTGTGTTGATCAAAACGGTGTAACCATCGGGTGCTGATTTGGCCACTTGAGCTGTGCCCACATTGCCGCTTCCACCGGGACGGTTATCAACGACAACGGGCTGCTTCCAGCTTTCAGTGAGTTTTTGGCTCAACAAACGAGCAATGATGTCGGTGGGTCCACCAGGTGCGTAGGGAACAACGAAGCGAACCGGTTTTTCGGGAAAGTTTTGAGCCTGTGCGTGCAGACAAGCCAAACACAAAAGGGTTGCAGTGAAGGATTTGAGTAAATGTCGCATGTTCTTGTAATTCCTGGTTCAAAGAGAGGGATTCATGACTCAATTGGCGATTCGCCCAACACAATTTCCAAATCCAATGGATTGGTAGCCTGGGGCGTTGCACTTGCAATGAAAGTACACGTCATCCGAAGGCTCAAGGTACTTCCTGCTCTCGCCTGTTGGGAGAACCACGGGTTGTTGGCCATCGAGCGTGATCTCCTTCATGCAACCCAGCTCAGATTGAACAGGTCCCGACACCGTACCGCTGCCCAGCAAGTCACCCGTCAAGACGTTGCATCCGTTGCTGGTTTGATGGGTCAACATTTGAAAAATGGTCCAGTATTGATCTTTGAATTGAGGTCGGCTGATGGTCATTGGAGCCATACCGCGTTCTCGCATGGCTTGACTCTGAATGCTGATCTCCAAAGACAAATTCAAACCACCCAGTTCTCGGTCCCTCTCGTGGTAGAGATAGGGTAAGAGAGCCGGGTCCTCGGCTGCTCGTGGGGCAGCAGAAGTTCTAAATGGAGCCAAAGCTTCCAAGGTGATGACCCAAGGGGAAATAGAGGTCATGAAACTTTTGGCCAAGAAAGGCCCAAGCGGCGCACTCTCCCAAGTTTGCATATCCCTTGCAGACCAGTCGTTCAAGAGCGAGAGGCCAAAGATGTGCTCTTCGGCATTTTCAAGCGCGATGTTTTGTGTGAGCTCTGTCCCTTTGCCCACGTAGACAGCGACCTCACATTCAAAATCCAAGCACTCTGTGGGTGAGTACTTGGGAGAACTTTCAGTTTTAGACTTGATCTGTCCCCAAGGTCGGGTACAAGGTGTGCCACTTACAACGATTGAGGACACCCTGCTGTGATAGGCAACGGGTAAGTGTTTAAAGTTAGGGAGGAGGGGATTGTCTGGACGCGAGAGTCGCCCAGAGTTGGTTGCGTGATGGATGGATGTGAAAAAATCACTGAAGTCACCGATCTCCACAGGCTTCACCATCTCTACACCAGACATGGGGACCAAACAAGAGCTCAGCCGCTGTGCATCTGTGTTGTTGACGCTCAATAGGTCAGAGAGTGCGTGACGCAAAGCAGATGAGTGCACAGAGCCCAACGCCATCAATTCATTGAGTCGACCCGTTTCACAAGACAAGGCCGCTTGTTTTGCAAGTCCGCTCAGCACTTGAAGCTGTGAGAGCCGTCTCATGTCTAAGGCCTGATCTCCAATTGCAACGAAGACCGTTTTTATATTTGATTCTGGGTGCAGTCCCACTCCAAATGGAAGATTTTGAATGGGGAATTCGCACCCAGGTTCATTTGCGGAGGTGATCCAACTGCGAAGGGAGGGATCGTGTGTTTTGTTAATCAAAGACATGTGTGTGGTAAAGCCATAACGGTTGACAGTGGGAATCGATGCAGAAAACGAAACAAGCAATGACGCCGATGTGTCATTCCTTTTTTCTGGAGGGCGTCATTCTCACGGTTTCGTATAGGTGACTCTGTAGATGACTCCATTGGCATCGTCACTAAAGAGCATTGATCCGTCGTTGATGAAACTCACATTCACTGGCCGTCCCCAAACCGAATCCTCGCCCGAGGTGAAGCCCATGACAAAGTCTTGATAAGTACCAACGAGTTGGGTGTTTTTCACAGGCAAGCGAATGATCTTAAAGCCCGTGTGGAATGAACGGTTCCAAGATCCGTGCAATGCTGCGAATGCGTCGCCAGTCCATTCGCTTGGGAACATGCCTCCTGGGTTAAATGCCATGCCCAATGGAGCTGAATGGGGTTGAATCAGTGCATCCGGTTCAATGGCTTTGCCTCTTAAATCAGGCCTGGCTCCTCCAGCAGGTCTCAAATCCTCATGGTCAGCATGGTAAATCCAAGGCCAACCATAAAACCCACCCTCCTTGACTCGGGTGATGTAGTCTGGAGGTGTGTTGTCCCCAAGAAGATCCCTCTCGTTGGTAGAGCAATAGACTGCGCTGGTCACGGGTTGTATGGTGAGTCCTGAGCAATTGCGAATACCGGTTGCAAACACACGCCTCTTTTGTCCATCAGGTGTATAGGACAATACGACAGCACGATCGGTTTCATTGCCCCACGCACCGCCCACACCATGCTCTTTTTCCCAACTTGCCAAATCAGCGGGCTTGCCCTCCATGTCAATGGCCACGTTGCTGCTCGATCCCACGGCCAAGAACATGGTTTGATCATCCAAGGAGAAAACGACGTCCCGTGTCCAGTGACCGCCAACGGGTAGTCCTTTGACCACGACTTCACCTTGGCCCGTGCTCCTTAGATCTCCATTGTGGTAGGGGTATCGCACCACTTGGCCCTGCATTCCTACATACACCCATTTGGGATTGGGGCCACTGGGGTAAAACGCAATTCCGTAAGGATCTTTGAGCTCGTCCACAAAGGTCTCCATGGCTTGCACCTTGGATCGATCTGCAGAAGGGCGAAGAACCGTAATCTTGCCTTTTTGAGGGACAACTTGATCGCCGATTTTGACATTTCCAGGTCGACTTTGAGAGATAAAAATGTCACCGTTGGGCGCTTGTCGAATCACCCGTGCGCCATCGATGTTGCTTGCAAAAGCATTGACAGCAAAGCCTTGCATCGTTTTGAGTTGAGCATCTGCAGGCATGGGAATGATCACAGAGCGATTGGCCGAGGAGGGAGTTGCCAATGGGGCAATGATGTCAGCGGGCGTGATTTTTCTCATCAAACCAGGGGCATCCTTGTGCCAGTCTCCAAAGGCGTTGCTGCCACTCAAGACCTCTTGGGCATTTGCGCTTGAGCCCAATGTTACCCCTGTGCCAAGGCTCAAGGCGAGAGCGATCACATGGAGAGCGTGTTGTTTGGTGAATCGGGTCATTTGGGTTCCTTCAACTTAGAAATTAATGGGAAGAAAAAAAGCGGGCGATTTCGTTTTGCTCGTTTTTGGAGATGGTTTTCATGATCGCACTCATGCTCTCATTGGTTGTTCGATCGTCTTGGGTGAATGCACTCATCTGATCCAGCAAGTATTCAAGGTTTTGCCCCCAAAGCCTGGGAGTCCCATCGGCAGTGGTGGAGGGATCGGTTGTGTGACAACTTAGACAAAGGCCAAGTGACTTGGGGCCAGATGCACGTGAGTTCACAACAGGTTCTTTGGCAATCTCCATGTCTTCATGGGACTTTGTGGGCCAACTGTGATTTGAGAGTTCTTGTGCGAGAGACGGTATGAGATCTTTGGGCACACTCTCGGCCATGGAGCCCATGATTTGGTTATCGCGTTGTCCTGAGCGGTAGGACATGAGTTGCTTTTGAAGGTAGGTCGAATTTTGGCCCCAAATCACGGGCAATCGACTGTCCTTAGGGCTTCCATCTTCACCATGGCAAGCGGAGCAGGACGCAATGGTTTGTTGCGCATTCGTTTGGGCTTGACTGGGTGGCGCTTGAATCCATGTGGCCAAGGCAGATAAACCCAGAAACAGGTATTTAAGCGAATTCGAGGAGGGGGGCATTGTCTAAATTGCTGAATCAACCAAAGGGTGGAAACTCCAATCGGTCAATCAGCTCTTAGATGGGGAGTGTCGATGACCGAATGCCTCATCTTATAGCGCATCAAATGGGCATCCCATAGGTGTTAGCCCCTTGCTCACCAGGGTTGAGCGGACCCAGGTGAGTTCTAAATACTCAAAATAATAAAAACTTAAAAGCTCAATGCTTCAAGAAGTTCGGTTTCGATTTCAATTTGAGTTTTATTTTGCTGCAACTCAGACCCGTCGATCAAGAACGTGTCCTCAACGCGCTCACCCAAGGTGCTGACTTTGGCAAGGAGTAAGTTCACATGGTGTTTGGCCAAAATAAGGGCCACGCTGTACAAAAGACCAATGCGATCGCTCGCTGAGATGTTGAGCAACCAACGTTGCGCTTTCTCATCGGGAGTCAATGTGACTCGTGGTGTGATGGGGAACATCTTCACGCGTCTTGAGACCCGACCCTTGCTGGGTTTGGGCAAAGGTTTGACCTTTTGCAAGATGTCGGAAAGCTCTGTCTCGATCATGTCGATGAGCTCCTTGTAGCGCTCCTCCACATCGGGTGAACTCACTTGGAAGGTATCCAATGCGTAGTGATTGAGGGTCGTGTGCACCTTTGCATCCAGAATGCTGAAGCCGGATTGATCAAAATAGCCACAAATTCGTGCAAAAAGATCGGTTTGGTCAGGTGTATAGACCATCACTTGGAGACCTTCACCCACTGGGGACAGACGAGCCCTGACGAAACACACGGGCTCACCAATTCTCTTACCCACATGAGCCAGGTCTCGGGAGAGTTGACGGGTGTGCCACGCGATATCGCTGGCTTCATGGCGCATAAAGTAGCTCACATCCAAGGTGTCCCACAAGGCTTGGTGAGCTTGCATGGGTAGCGCATAAAGTGACAGTAAATTTAGGGCTTCTTTCCTTCGCGACTCCAGCATTGCCATGGCGTCAGGTGCATGGCCTCCCAGGGCTTTGAGCGTGAATTTGTACAAATCTTCAAGCAACTTGCCCTTCCAAGCGTTCCAAACCTTGGGAGAGGTGCCGCGAATATCCGCAACCGTTAACAAATAAAGGGCCGTTAAATGGCGTTCATCTTTGACTTTTTTTGCAAAGGCTTGAATCACATCGGGATCGCTTAAGTCTTGTTTTTGTGCGATTTGACTCATCACCAGGTGCTCAGAGACTAAAAATTCAATCAAATCGGCATCGGCTTTTTCGATGCCGTGAATTTTGCAAAACCGCTTGACCTCTCGTCTTCCCAGTTGAGAGTGGTCCCCCCCACGGCCTTTGGCAATGTCGTGAAACAAAGCTGCGGTGTAGAGAATCCAAGGCTTGTCCCAGCCACTGGCCAGTTGGGAGCAGTAGGGGTACTCGTGGGCGTGTTCTACGATGAAGAATCGACGCACATTTCTCAGCACCATCAAGATGTGTTGATCAACGGTGTAGACGTGAAAGAGGTCATGCTGCATTTGACCCACAATGCGCCTAAAGGTCCAAAGGTAGCGACCCAGAACCGACGTTTGGTTCATCAAACGAAAGGCATGGGTGATGCCTTCGGGCTCCTTTAAGATGCTCATGAAGGTGGCATGATTTTGAGGATCACGTCTGAATTTGGCGTCCATCACGGTTCTTGCGTGATACAAACCCCTGAGGGTTTTGGCCGAGAGGCCTTGAATGCCAACTGTGGTTTGATACAGCAAAAAAGTTTCTAAGATGGTGTGAGGGTGCGTGCGGTAAATGCTCTCGTCATTGATTTCGAGCATGCCAGCTTTTTCTGAGAAGTGCTCGTTGATGGGGCGGGGCACATGTGAGCTGTTGTTGGGGTTCAAGCGCTCTTCGATGTTCAAGAAAACTATTTGAGCCAACTGTGTGACAGCCTTCGCGCACCAGTAATACTGTTTCATCAAGGCCTCACTTGAGGCTCTGGGGAGGCGCTCAGTGGCCACACTGGGCTTGAGGTTCAGATCACTGGCCACTTGCGCTTGGAGATCGAACACCAATCGATCTTCTCGTCTTTTTGCAGCCAAATGAAGTCGGGTTCGAATCAAATTCAAAAACGCTTCATTTCTCTTGATTTTTTTCGTCTCAAGTTGGGTTGAGAGTCCGTTCTTTTCCAACTCCTCCCAAGTTCTTCCCAAACCTGCTGCTTTGGTGAGCCATAAAAGCAGTTGCAAATCTCGTAAACCGCCAGGAGACTCTTTGCAATTGGGCTCCAAGGAGTAGGGTGTGTTCTCATATTTGATATGGCGCTGGCGCATCTCAAGTGTCTTGGCAACAAAGAACGCTTTGGGGTCAATTTCTTGGTGGAAATGCTTGTTAAATGCCTCGTACAAGGGTTGGTCACCGATGATCAAACGGCTCTCCAATAGCGTTGTTTGTACGGTGATGTCCCCTTTGGCCTCTTGCAAGCACTCTTGTGTGGTTCTGACACTGGAGCCAATTTCTAGCCCACAGTCCCAACACATACCGATGAATTTCTCGATGGCTGATTGAGTTTGAAGAGCATCTTGTGTGCTTTCCTCAGCCAACAGCACCAAGACATCAACATCAGAAAAGGGAAAGAGCTCCCCTCTGCCGTAACCACCAACGGCCACCAGTGCATGGGGTGCGCCCAAACCACATTCTTGCCATAGCGCGACCAAGGTCTCGTCGGTGAGGTGAGCCAAGCGCTTGAGAACGGGCGAGAGGCGCGTGAAATTCTTGAGCTGAGCAAGCCTTGAGAGCTCCTCCAAGAGCATCTTCTTTTGGGCTCTAAAGCGTTGGCTTTGATTCATGTTTTCGCTCAGCTCGAAGGTTGAAGTAACTATCTAAGACTAAAGGGCCACAAATGCGGGTGGAGGAGGCGATTGGTCCGACAAGGTGAGCACCTCAAATCCAGTGGGAGTGACTAAAATGGTGTGTTCCCACTGCGCTGACAGCGAGTGATCCCGGGTCACAATGGTCCATCCATCTCCAAGTTCCTTGATGTCGCGTTTGCCAGCATTGACCATGGGCTCAATGGTAAAGGTCATTCCGACCTCAAGTTTTTCCAAAGTACCAGGTCTTCCGTAGTGCAAAACTTGCGGTTCTTCATGAAATTTTTGACCAATCCCGTGGCCACAAAATTCCCTCACGATGGAAAAACCATGGCCTTCTGCAAATTTTTGGATTGCATATCCAATGTCACCCAAATGAATACCCGGTTTGACAAGAACGATGCCAGTCCACATGGCCTCATAGGTCAGTTGACACAATCTCTTGGCAGCAATGGAGACATCTCCTAGCATGAACATGCGGCTTGTGTCCCCGTGCCAGCCGTCCTTGATCACGGTCACGTCAATGTTGACAATGTCACCCTTTTTGAGGGGTTTGTCGTTGGGTATGCCATGGCAGACTTGGTGATTGATGGACGTGCAAATGGACTTGGGGTAGGGCGGGTAGCCACCGGGTGCGTAATTCAAAGGGGCAGGAATTGCACCTTGAACGTCAACGATGTAGTCGTGCGCCAATTTGTCCAATTGGTTGGTGGTCACCCCCACTTGCACATGGGGAGTCAAATAATCAAGCACCTCAGAGGCCAGTTTTCCAGCCAGGCGCATGCCCTGAATGCCTTGTTCGTCTTTGTATGTGATAGTCATCTCAACATTATCTCAGCGAAAACAGTCTTTGGTGGACTTTGGGGCCTTTTTTACGTACCTCCCCAAGACTGAATCTTTCAGCTTGAACCTGCACGCCGCCAGGTTTGGTATTTGTCGATGTAGGAATGGTCCTTTGGGATAAAATGGGCTTTAGTTAAATCATTTCTTTTTAGAAAGCCTTGTGTGACCCATCACCTGACTGTTTTTGAGGGCTCCCAGGCTCTATCAGCTTTTCGCCTCGATCGCCTCCAAGAGGACCTCAAAAGCCACTTGCCTGACTTGTTTGGTTTAAAAGCCATTGCGTTTGATGTTGTCCAGTCAGAGCAATCTCTGACTCAAAGGGATGTTCAGGCCTTGAAGGATCTCTTGGGATCAAAACTTCACTTTGAGCACTTGAGCGATCCTGCACTGGACTCCTGCGCCGATCACCCAAAGTCAGATAGGGACGTTATTTTGTGGGTCAGCCCCCGAATTGGGACGGTCTCACCTTGGTCATCAAAAGCCACAGATATTGCAAAAAATTGCGCCATTAATTTGCTTCGTTTGGAGCGGATGATTCGCTTGGAGTTGCACCTCTCCAAGCCCCTATTAAGTGAGCCTCATGGTCTCTTCAAAACTCTGGGGCAACTTGGAGCGTTGGATGTGATGCATGACCCCATGACCCAAAGTGTTTTGGTGAGCCCTTTGGAGTTGTCACTTTGCTTTCAATCCTTGGAGCAGCCCAAAACCCTCACAATTCCAATCTTGTCTCAAGGCCAAGAGGCGCTGGTTCAAGCCAATGAGCGCTATGGTTGGGCTTTGGCTGAGGATGAAATTGAGTATTTGTGCAAGGCCTTCCAAACTTTGGGAAGGGACCCAACTGAGGTTGAATTAATGATGTTCGCGCAGGCCAATAGCGAGCACTGCAGACACAAAATTTTCAATGCCAAGTTCACCATAGATGGAGAGGAACAGTCTGAATCGTTGTTTGGCATGATCCGCCACACGCACAAAGTCACCCCTGAGAACACCTTGGTGGCTTACAGCGATAACGCCTCCGTCATGAAAGGGCACGATGCCCTTCAGTTCAGAGCCTTTGCCCCCCATGAACAACCCATCCTGGGAAGTCCAACTTACAGGGCCGAACTGAGGCCCTCTCATGTGTTGATGAAGGTGGAAACCCACAACCATCCCACAGCCATCTCTCCCTTTGCTGGAGCTGCCACAGGAGCGGGTGGAGAAATCAGAGATGAGGGTGCCACCGGGCGAGGCTCAAGACCCAAGTCCGCCCTCACAGGTTACATGGTCTCCAAGCTTTGGGGCTCATTGGCAGAGTCGCCCAAACATCTTGCCACACCACTTCAAATCATGATGGATGGCCCACTGGGTGGAGCCGCCTTTAACAATGAGTTCGGAAGGCCCAATTTGCTCGGATTCTTCAGAGAGTACGAGCAGCACGTGGACGGTGTACACCGAGGATTTCACAAGCCCATTATGATTGCCGGAGGAATGGGTGTCATTGATGAGGATTTAATTCACAAAAAGCTCTTTCCCGCCGGCTCATTGTTGGTCCAAATTGGGGGGCCCGGTATGCGAATTGGTCTGGGAGGGGGCGCAGCAAGTTCAATGACTTCGGGCTCCAACGACCAGGCTTTGGACTTTGACTCCGTCCAAAGGGGCAATCCAGAGATTCAAAGGCGCGCCCAAGAGGTCATCAACCACTGCTCAGCCCTCAGGGAGTTTTCCCCAATCTTGGCGATTCACGATGTGGGAGCCGGTGGCTTGTCCAACGCATTTCCTGAATTGGTGAACGATGCCAACAAGGGTGCCATTTTCAATTTGGACCAAATTCCACTTCAAGCTCAAGGCCTCTCGGCCAAAGAAATATGGAGCAATGAGAGCCAAGAACGCTACGTGTTGGCCATCGATCCTGATCCCCAGCAGGTCAAGCGTTTTATGGACATTTGCGCTCGGGAAAGGTGTCCCGCTCATGTGATTGGGGTGGCCACACAGGAGAGACAACTCGTCTTGAAAGACCCCAATGACCCACATTGTGTGGACATGCCCATGGATGTTTTGTTGGGTAAACCGCCCAAAATGCACAGGGATGTCAAGCGCTTAAAGCGAAATGGATTGTCACTTTTTCGCTCCGATGTCCCGCTCAAAGACGCCGTGGCCTTGGTTCTATCGAATCCAAGTGTCGCCTCCAAACGTTTTTTGATCAATATTGGAGACAGAACTGTTGGGGGAATGTCTCACCGAGATCCGATGGTGGGGCCATGGCAAGTGCCTGTTGCTGATTGTGCAATCACGTTGTCCGATTTCGAGGGGCACCGGGGTGAGGCCATGTCCATGGGGGAGAGAACGCCGATCGCAAGCGTCAATGCGCCGGCCTCTGGACGCATGGCGGTGGGCGAAGCGATTACAAACCTGTTATCTGCTCCGATTGAGTTGGCACGTGTCAAGCTCAGCGCGAACTGGATGGCCGCTTGTGGCACGCCTGGGGAAGATGCGGATTTATTTGATACCGTTCAAACGGTGGCCAAGTCATTGTGTCCCACCCTTGGCATCTCGATTCCGGTGGGCAAGGACTCCTTGTCCATGAAGTCCAAATGGACGGACTCTCACCACCAGCCTCACGAGGTGGTCTCCCCAGTGAGCTTGATTGTGAGTGCTTTTTGCTCCATCGATGACGTTACAGCACACCTCACCCCAGAGCTCAAATCGACTGAGACGGACACCACTTTGATCTTGATCGATTTGGGCCAAGGCAAGCAAAGAATGGGGGGCAGCATTCTGTGCCAAGCATTGAATATGAATGTGGTGGAGACACCTGACTTGAACGACCCACAATCGTTGGTCTCATTGGTGAACGTCATTAATGAACTCAGACAAGAACATTTGATTCTCGCTTACCATGACATCAGCGATGGAGGTCTCTTAGGCACGGTGTCTGAGATGTGCTTTGCCTCTCGAGTTGGCGTCACCTTGAACTTGGATATCTTGGCCACTCAAGGAGACGGCATTACCAACTCCTTGGCCGATGTGGGGGATACCAAAAATTGGGTCACACAAGTGAGCGCTTTGCGACATGAATTGATGCTCAAAGCGCTTTTCAATGAAGAGCTGGGTGTCGTGATTCAAGTGAGCACCGAGCATCGAAATGCAGTGATGCAAAGGTTGAGGGCGCATGGCTTATCCAAGCACAGTCACTTCATTGGCAAGACGCGCATTGAAGAAGTCCCTCACCTGAGCATTTGGATGGATACCAAAGAGCATTTAAGAGCACCATTGTCCGAACTATTTGCAATTTGGGACAGTGTGAGTCTGAGAATTGCTGGGTTGAGAGATCATCCCAAAGCCGCAGAATCCGAGAGCATTCAACTCAGAAGTGGTGAGCTCAACGAGCTTCACGCCCATTTGCCTTTAAAAGTCACCGAGCGTGCTCAAAATATTGAACTCTTCCCATCCCGTGCCCATCTATCTTTGACTCGTCCTAAAATTGCCATTTTGCGAGAGCAAGGCGTGAACTCTCACGTGGAGATGGCCTATGCGTTTGATTTGGCGGGCTTTGAGTCGGTTGACGTGCACATGAATGATTTGATCCATGGACACACGCAACTGAGGGACTTTAAGGCCTTGGTGGCTTGTGGCGGTTTTAGCTACGGAGACACCTTGGGGGCTGGTACCGGATGGGCCAGAAGCATTTTGTTTAACGCTCGATTGAAGGACGAATTCGAGAAGTTCTTCAAAAGATCTGACACACTGGGTCTGGGCGTTTGCAATGGCTGTCAAATGTTTGCACAAATCAACTCTCTCATGTTGGGGGCTGAGCACTGGCCGCGATTTACCCAAAACAAGAGTGAGCGCTTTGAGGCCCGCTTGTCACAGGTCGAGGTCATCTCCTCTCCAAGTGTGTTCTTTGAAGGCTTAGAGGGATTGCGATTCCCCATAGCGGTCTCCCACGGAGAGGGTTATGCCAACTTTGACTTGCAAGGCTCCGCAACTCAGGCGCTTGCGTCGATGAGGTTCGTGGATGCAAAGGGAGGTCCAACTGAGCTCTACCCCATGAACCCCAATGGGTCACTTGGTGGACTCACCGCTTTCACCTCAAGCGACGGCCGCATGACTTGCATGATGCCTCACCCAGAACGCGTCTTTAGACAAGCTCAATTGAGCTGGAATCCACTGAACCATCATGAGATGTGGACCAGTCAATACACGCCTTGGATGCAACTCTTTGTCAACGCCAAGAGATGGATCGCTTCATGATTTGAGGTTGAATTAAGTTCCTGTCCATGAAGGACAAAAGTAAGAAATTAAGAAAGTACGAAAAACAAAAGGCTGTTACAAGTAACAGCCTTTTGTTTTGGGAGAGACCCTAATCAGTGTGATGGGTCCCAACAGGTAGGTTCTTACTCCACCTTGGCTTTGGCCCGCAATTCTTGCTGGTAAGCATTCATTTTGGCTTGCTGGAGTTGCTGCAAAATTTGTGGCTTGACGTCATCAAACTTGGGCAATTGGGCTTCACGAACATCGTCCAAACGAATGATGTGATAACCAAATTGTGTTTTGACGGCTGTCTCTGTGGTCTGACCCTTTTTGAGTGAAACCATGGCTTGTGAAAACTCTTTCACAAAATTACCAGGAGAGGCCCAATCCAAGTCTCCCCCTTTGGCGCCTGAGCCAGGGTCTTTGGATAATTTTTTGGCCAATTCATCAAATTTCGCACCCTTTTTAAGGTTAGCGATGATGGATTTGGCTTGGTCTTCGGTCTCCACCAAAATGTGACGAGCACGGTATTCTTTGCCGGAATTGGTGGCCACGAATTTGTCGAACTCAGCCTTCACATCGGCGTCGGTGACGGGATTGTTCTTTTGAAAATCAGCGAACAACTCACGAATCAAGATGGTTTGGCGAGCCAGTTCGATCTGACCGCGGTAATCTTCAGTTGCATCAAGGCCCTTTTGCTGAGCCTCTTGCATGAAAATTTCTCTGGCAATGACCTCTTGTTTGATCTGTGACTCAATCTCTGGCGTCACGGGACGTCCAGAGCGCTCGAGTTGTTGTGCCAAGGCTTGAACGCGCTCTTTGGGAACGGCTTTACCGTTCACGATCGCCACGTTTTGTGCAACGGCACCCAGCGCAAAGGTTCCCAATGTGAGACTCGCTGCGAGGCTTAGGAGGTGTTTTTTCATGGATCTCTTCTTTTATAGATGATTAAATGACAAGGTTAAAAAGGTTCTGATTAGGTCGAGAAAGTGAGGAGGGGTCTGCACTTTAGGCAGTGAAATCGCTCACAATTTCAATGGCCAAGGCGTGAACACCTTGATCCAAGTAATCTTGAACAGCATCATACACAAGGCGATGGCGTTCCACACGTGACGTGCAGGTAAAAGCCGCTTTGTCGACTCTGACTCTAAAGTGAGTCCCAGTCAACGCGCCTGATGAGGCTGCGTGCCCAGCGTGCTGGGCACTTTCATCGATCACTTGAACCCTTTGAGAGCCCAATTTATCGGCAATTCTTGATTGTAGTGCTTTTGCATCAACGTTTTGTGACATGACTGGGGAGTAATGTGGGCCTATTCGGCACCTTTTGCAGGAGGAGTTGAAGCAGAAGGTGCACCAGGGGTGCCATCTGGATTCAACTCATTGGATAAATTTTCCTCGTTTTTGACGTGAGCACTGAGGTAGACCGCTTGGAGGATTGCAAAAATGACCATCAAACCCATTGCGCCAAACAATTTGAAATTGACCCATGTCTCGGTGTCAAAGTTGGTTGCCACCCAATAATTCAAAACCGACAGGCCAAAGAAAAACCAAGTCCATGCATGCAGCAATGTTCTCCAAACGGAGGGGGGAGCGGAGATTTGCTCACTCATCAATTTTTCGAGTAAATTCTTTTTGAAAATGAATTCACTGGCGTACAGCGCGCAACCCATGAACGCATACAAAATGCTGGGCTTGATTTTGATGAAGGTCTCGTCGTGGAAGATGAGGGTGGCACCGCCAAAGACCACGATGATGATCAGGCTGGCCCATTGCATCATTTCGACTTTGCCAACTCGCCATTTGATCCAAGCTATTTGAGCCACTGTCGCTGCAATTGCAACGGCCGTGGCCGTGAAAACGTCAAAGGCCTTGAAGACCAAGAAAAACAAGATCACAGGAAAGAAGTCTGTGAAAAACTTCATGCTTTGGGGTCCTCGATGAACTCCAAGGATGCAGAATTCATGCAGTAGCGATCCCCGGTTGGCTTGGGGCCATCGGGAAAGACGTGACCCAGGTGGGCATCGCATTGAGCGCACACAGTCTCAACTCGTCGCATGCCGTGGGAATTGTCCACCTTTTCTGCAATGGCGCCCTCAACTGCGGGCGCGTAAAAGGAGGGCCAGCCGCAACCGGCATCAAATTTGGTATCTGAATTAAAAAGCAGCGCTCCACAACAAATACAGTGGTACTGCCCCTTGGACCAAACACCTTCGTATTTGCCAGTGTAGGGTCTTTCTGTGTGAGCGTGTCGGGTGACTTCAAAGGCCAAGGGTTCGGCTCCCTTTTGAGCCAAGATTTCACGCCATTCTTTTTCGGTTTTGGTAATTTTCATGATGAACAAGATATTTCAATGGATTGTGCCCACTCTGGGGGATGATCCGCATAGGACTCAAAACCAGGGTGTTCGTCAAAAGGAGACGATAACAGATTTATCAGTCTCTCAATTTCTGAGGGGTCTCCCTGAGCAGCTTGCCTGATCGCAATCTCACCCAAATGGTTTCTCAGAATAAACTTTGGGTTGGTTTTGAGCATGGTTTGGGCGCTTTGAGCCAAATTTTCCCCTTTTAATGCTTTCTCATAGGCATGAAGCCATGGGTCCAAGCGCGAGTGTTCGATGAACAAGTCTTTAACTGGAACCCATGGGTTGGGGTTTCCTTGGGCGAAGGCATTGACCGATTCACTCAAGGTGCGCCAAAGGATGGTGTGATCAACCCTTTGAGCCCCCATGATTTGTAGGATCTCCTCTGCCATCGCAATACCCGCATCGTTTGATTGGCTTTGGGCGGCACTTTTCGATTCATTTTTCCCCTGATCAGGGCCTTTTGAGCCGTGCTTCAAGCCTAATTTTGAGAGGTAAACCTTCTCGGTTTCTAGCGGAAACTGAGATTTAAAGTGCTCCAAAGCCTCTACGATTGGCTCGCTCTCGTTAATGAGGGGCATAAAGGCTTGACCCAAGCAAAATAAATTCCAATAGGCCACCTGGGGTTGACGCTTAAAGGCATATCGACCTTGGGTGTCGGTGTGGTTACAGATGTGATTGGGATCAAATGCATCCATGAACTGGAAGGGGCCATAGTCAATGGTAAGCGCCAAGGCACTCATGTTGTCGGTGTTCATGACACCGTGGCAAAAGCCAACACCTTGCCATTGGCTCATGAGTTCGGAGTAGCGGTGCGCCATCCATTTGAGAAACCCAAGTTGTCGCTCTTTGGGACTCAAATCTTGTAAGGAATCAAGGCCTAAAAATGCTTGGATCTCCAAGGCCTGAAGCCCAATCGTGTAGTCAGCCAGTATTTGGAGATTGGCAACATCTCCAATGGAGGCAAAATGTTCAAAATGCCCAAACCGAATGAAGCTGGGAGCAACACGCGTTACGATGGCGGTGCTCTCTTGGGTTTCTCTCCAAACGGTCAGGGGTGAGCTCACCAAAGCGAGTGCTCGGGTTGTGGGGATGCCCAAGCCGACCATGGCCTCAGAGCACAAAAACTCCCTAACGCTTGACCTGAGGACCGCTCTACCGTCACCGCGACGCGAGTAGGGCGTGGGACCAGACCCCTTGAGCTGTAATTCCTCAGAGCCCCTCGGGGTTTTGATTTCACCCAAGTACATTGCACGACCGTCACCAAGTTGTCCCGCCCAAGTCCCAAACTGATGTCCACTGTAAACGCTTGCCAAAGGGGTGGCACCCTCAAGTGGCTTGCCAGCACTCATGGCCTCGAGCATGCCAGGCCACTCGGTCCAATCCTCACTCCAGCCCAGATGATGCGCAGTGGCCTGGCTCGTGGCGAGCCACTTGGGTTGAGGCAGTGCAGAGCCTTGTATGCGTGTGTAAAAGGAATCCCCTAGGGCAGCAAAGCCATTGATCCAAGTTAACTGTTGAGGTGACAAAATTGGCATGACTTTTTGAGTGCCCTAAAGGCAATAAATGGAGTGAGAGTTTGCGGGCCCAAGCGCAAGAGGTTTTTTGTGAAGAAAGGGCAATGAATTTGTTTCCTTACCGATAACCCGCTTGATTGTCTCTAAAAACGATTACCCCTACTCGTATTCTAGGGTTAACGATGGCTAAAGTGGATTTCTCTTGGGCCTTAATTGGGACAGAATGATCACCTTCGGAGTAATTGACTTTTTGGAGTGGGAACATGCTCGGACTCATGCAGCAACAAAATTTGCTAATTTCTAATTTAATTAAATTTGCAGAAAAAAACCATGGTGACACTGAAATCGTATCTCGCAGGGTAGAGGGCGACATCCATACCACGCATTGGGCTGAGGTTGCAAGGCGCTCCAAGCAAGTGGCTTGTGCATTGGACGCACTGAGCATTCCAACGGGCGCCAGGGTTGCCACGCTTGCTTGGAACGGCTACCGCCACTTGGAGTTGTACTTTGGCGTGAGTGGCAGCGAACGGGTATTGCACACCATCAATCCCAGACTTTTGCCCGATCAGATTGCTTGGATTGTTAACCATGCAGAAGATCAGGTCCTGTGTTTTGACATGACCTTCTTGCCCATTGTGCAAAAGATTCAAGCCCTGTGTCCAAAAGTCAAAGCTTGGATCGCTTTGGCGGATGAGCGCATCGCAAGCACCATAGAGGGCGTCCTTCACCCATTGAGTTATGAGTCCTGGCTTCAATCCCAATTGTCTAAGGCCTCTGAATACGAATGGCCAGTCTTTGACGAAAACACCGCCTCTAGTCTTTGCTACACCTCTGGCACCACAGGGCATCCCAAGGGTGCACTTTATTCTCACCGGTCAACACTGCTTCATTGCTTTAGCTTGGCTTTGCCAGATGTTTTTTGCATGTCTGCGACTGACAGTGTCTTACCCGTTGTTCCCATGTTCCATGTGAACGCCTGGGGCATGACCTACAGTGCTGCCATGGTGGGTGCCAAATTGGTCTTTCCTGGGCCTGCATTGGACGGTAAATCGGTCTACGAGTTGATCGAATCGCAAAAAGTAACTTTTGCGGCCGGTGTGCCCACCGTTTGGCAAATGCTTCTGGGTCACATGAAGCCCAATCAGCTTCACTTCTCTAGTTTAAAGCGCACTGTGATCGGCGGCGCGGCTTGCCCAGAGTCCCTGATCCAAGCCTTTCAAGACGATTACGGGGTGCAAGTGCTGCATGCCTGGGGAATGACGGAGATGAGTCCCTTGGGGACTGTTGGCAATTTAAAAATCAAACATTTGAATTTATCCAAACCTGATCAGCTCAAACTCAGGGCCAAACAAGGTCGAGTCATCTATGGTGTAGAGATGAAGATTGTGGGAGACGATGGCAAGCCACAACCCCATGACGGCAAAGCGTTTGGAGATCTTCATGTGAGGGGACCTTGGGTGATTGACAAGTATTTCAAAGAAGATCACTCTGCGCTGATTGATGGATGGTTTCCCACTGGTGATGTGGCCACCATTGATGAAGACGGTTTCATGCAAATCACCGATCGAAGCAAAGACGTCATCAAGTCAGGCGGGGAGTGGATCAGCTCCATTGACATTGAAAACATCGCGGTCTCTCACCCCACCGTGGCCATGGCCGCATGCGTTGGCATGGCGCACCCCAAGTGGGATGAAAGGCCTTTGTTGGCGGTGGTGCTCAAAGCGGATCAATCAGCAAGCAAAGAGGACATTTTGAAGATCTACGAGGACCGAGCTGCGAAGTGGCAAATCCCCGATGATGTGGTCTTCTTGGACAGCATTCCGTTGGGGGCAACGGGTAAAATG
>CAIKYO010000211.1 GCA_903831655.1 uncultured Burkholderiales bacterium | reverse complement strand
TGAGTGATGTATATATGAATAATTCTGGTGGTGCCGCGAGAGCAGGCCTTTATCAATAAAATTTACTCGTTTAATAGGGTAACAGTTGATGTTAAAATAATTGGTGATTTAATTGAAGTTATAATACTACTTATCAGTAAGCTTTTGTATTTGAAGCTGACTGATACAGTAAGTGGACTTTGGTAAACTGGGTCAAAGGTTTGATTAATTGTTACCAGAGTTGACTCGCTTGCGCCAAAAGAAATTAAAAAATTTCTGCAATAGTCTTGTGCAACTTGGCTAATTTCAGCATTAGTAAGTTTTGGTGCTTTTATAATAATGCCAGTTCGGGCTGCCTCTCTTGCTGCATTTGTTAAAATCACCTTGTCATATAATAGTAAACTAAATTCGGTAACACCATCAAGCACTAACATCAATAGTGGTAGCACGATAGCAAACTCAATAGCACTTGCTCCTAATTGGTTCTTACGCACAAGATACTTTTCTGTATAAGCTTGGGCTAACGCCACGATGTTCTCTAAAAAATCTTGAGAAATTACCAGGAGAGGAAAAACCCAGTTCGAGTGCGACTGATGTTAATTTTTCTTTGCCTTCAGATAGGAGCCTTATTGCCTGCTCCAATCGCATTGATTTCCAAAAAACTGAGGGAGTTGAATTCAATTGTTCCTCGAATAAATCAAAGAAGCGACTCCGAGAGAGTCCAACTAAATCGGCTATTTCCTCTGTCGAACAAGGGTTGTCTAAGTTTTTTTTCATATAGGCAATTGCTAATTTTAGTCTGTAATCAACTAGTGGTGCACGGTTTAAGGACACCTCATGCTTTGAGAAGGTGGCTTTTTGTAAATCAATTCCACTTACTAAGATTGGCAACATGGAATCTAATATAGCCTTAACATTTCCCCTATCTCCTATGGTATTAAAATGCAAATAATTGACTATTTTCTCTATCAAGATTTTAAGCTCTTTAGAAACTTGAATCGATCCATGTGATAAAGATTTTAATGAATTATTTAATTCTTGGTTTTTACTTAACCATAATTCATCGAAATAAATATTTAACATGACGACAGGTAATTTTATATTATCCAAACGAAGTTCATGACTTACTTGACTTCCTATAATAGTTGCCTCATCGGCATTTAAGGAAGATCGTTCTGATCTGGATCTTGTATGTGAAGTTCCTCCATCAACCCAGAATGATATTTTCTTCTGTAAGTGCGCATGCATCAGAAGATTATTTTTTTGTTCTATGAGTTCCAAAATTCCAAAGTCACCTTGCTCTAGGGTGAATAAGTTCATCTTCAATCCTCAAAAATTTGGGATGACTATGGTCGTATATCAATTCCCTGTATGTGCGCTTTAGAACATACAGGTGTTAAATTTAATTAAAAGGACTTATTGATAAAAGATCGGACATTTTGATAAGCATAGTCATTTTTTGAGAATTAAATTCGAATTGTCAATCAATTCGGTTGGCTCAAAAACTTGAAAGGCAAATCATGATGAAGGTAAAGGATTTTATTAATAATTTCGTTCGTGACGAAAATGGAGCAACGGCAATTGAATATGGCCTTTTGGCCGCTTTGATTTCAGTAGTCATCATTGCATCCGTTACTACCATCGGTGCGAAATTGGTACTAATTTTTAATGCAATCGGAACAAAGCTTGGCGCATTCACGTTGACTTGATAATTGCAAATCTTGCCTGTGGGACTATGTTGCTACTGGCAATGTGGTGGGACATAAGAACTCATCACATTCCAAATGCGCTCACCCTAATTGGATTAACAGTGGGCATAGTCATTGCAAATCTACCCGGTGGATTAGGGTGGCAAAAGGCTGTTTTCGGAACTCTTGCTGGGTTGTTAGCCTTTATGCCGCTGTACCTATTTCGCCTCCTTGGTGCAGGGGACGTTAAGTTGCTTGCAGCATTGGGGGCGTATTTAGGTATTCCAGGAATATTTGAAGTCGCGCTTCTTTCTGGATTGGCGGGGGGGCTTTTGGCTCTAAGTATCGCCTTGTTTCATGGGGAACTAAAGGAAACGATTGGTCTTATGGGAAAGACCTTGGCCAACTTGCCATGGCAGTTCACTTCGAGTTCGAGCACCTTCGAACCGATCACAGTAACAAGCTCTCACAAATTACCTTACGCCATTGCTATATCAATTGGCACGTTGGGGTATTGGATGCTTAAACACTGAAGGTACTTGAGTGCAAAAAATAAGACCACTTTTGCTAATTAGCCTATCTGTTGCCGTTGGATTGACAGCAATGGTTATAGCAGCGCGGATGATTTCGTTGCGAACTGAAGTTGCGACCAAACCCGTCGTAGTTGCATCGCAAAACTTGTTGTTCGGTACCCAGTTACATCAAGACATGCTTGAAGTAATGGAATGGCCTGCAAACAACACTCTTAAAGATCCTGTTTCAGAGCCCTCAAAAATTTATGACCGTGTAATTAACACCCCGATTTTGCGAGGTGAACCCATTCTTGAAAGCAAATTAGCACCAATGGGTGAGAAAGGAGGGCTATCAACTTTATTACATGACGGGAGTCGTGCAGTAACGGTCAAGGTCAACGAGATTGTTGGAGTCGCAGGCTTTGTTTTGACTGGCAACTATGTTGATGTCATGGTGAACGCTACAGACAGATCTGGAAAAGTTTTATCCAAAATTGTCCTCAACAGAATCCTAGTTTTGGCACTTGCTCAAGATGTATCCATGAACGAGACGAAGCCAAGGCTAGTTAATGCAGTCACTCTTGAGGTAAGTCCAAAGCAGGCTGAGCAACTCGATTTGGCTCGAAGCATTGGCACACTCTCTCTGGTCTTGCGCAGTCAAAATGATCAAAGCATCACTGGCACTTCAGGTGCAAGTTTGTCGGACATATTTACAAATGATGCTCCTGTTCCTTCAGCACAAGCGGTAGCTCCAGTAGCTAAATTTCCAGCCCTTAGCACTTCGCCGAAAAAAGTAGAAGTGTTGCGCGGCTCAGTAAAGACTATGGAGTAAAGCATGTATAAAAAAACACAAAAAAAATTTACTTATTCGCTAATTGCATCTCTGGGCTTATGGAGCCTATCTGCCTCAGCGACAACTGCAACTGAAACTATGCAACTGGCAGCAGGTAAGTCACTTGTTTTTTCATTGCCAAATGATGTTGTGCGTGTGGCCGTGGGTAGTGCTGAGGTTGCAGATGTTCAATTAATCAGTCCAAGAGAGGTATATCTATTAGGAAAGAAGGTTGGCACAACAAACGTGATGGTGTGGACGAAAGAATCAACAAAAGTGATCGACTTAAAAATCGGCCTTGACGTTCAGACTTTGCGCTCAAGCATGCGTGAATTAGTGCCCAATGAATTGAACGTGCGTGTAGACGCGCTTGGTGACACTTTGGTTGTAAGCGGCGTTGTGTCAGACCCTATGAGACTTCAGCGGTTGATGTCATTAGCTGAAGTTTTTAGCGGAGGTAAGAAAGTAATAAATCTGATGCACCTTGAAGGATCGCAGCAAGTAATGTTAGAGGTCAAAGTTGCCGAAGTTTCTAAAACGCTACTTGACAAACTTGGCTTTCAGGTAACTGGGAATGCAACTGGAAGTGGAACTAACTACAACATCCTTTCTTCACTATTGGTGGGAGTGGCAAGTAAATTTAGCGTAGCCAGGACAGGTGCATCAATCACCCTTGATGCAGAAATCAATAATGGACTAGTAAAAATTCTCGCTGAGCCAACTATCACGGCGATTAGTGGACAAGAAGGTTCATTTCTCGCTGGGGGAAAGATTTTTATTCCCGTACCGCAATCGAGTAGCAGCGGGGCTACAACTATCACCTTAGAGGAGCGTGAGTTTGGCGTTGGATTGAAGTTCACACCAACAGTTCTAGAAGATGGACTAATAAATTTACTTGTCACGCCGGAAGTATCTGAGTTGTCTCAGGCCGGGACAGCAGTGACCACGTCCACAGGGCAAGTAAGTATCTTGCCCTCAATTAGTACTCGGCGCGCATCTACTACTGTTCAACTTCGTGACGGTGAGACTTTCGCAATAGGTGGGCTCATCAATAACAACGTCACTGAGGCGGTCAAAGCATTTCCCGGTTTAGGTGAGCTACCAGTGTTGGGTGCATTCTTTAGAAGCACCGCATATCAAACGGAGCGAACAGAGCTTGTCTTCGTAGTGACCCCTCACCTAGCAAAGCCACGAGCACAAGCTATGCCATTACCTACTGACGTGTTCATAGAGCCAACTCGCTCAGAACTTATATGGCAAGGTCAACTCGAAGGTGGCCGTTCAATTTCCGAGCAACAACGTTGAGAAAAAAATGCGTACCTACCAATTAATAGCGATTGCCCTTGTAATTAACTTAGCCGCATGTAGCCAATTTGAACGGCCAGTAGATAGCAAATTTGGTGATTCGGTTCGACTCCTCATGCAAGGTCAGATTGCAAATCCTGAGGCTCCGTTACTGACAACGCAGCAATCTCAAAGCGATGGACAGTCATCGAGATCAGCTGTAGATCGATATCAAAAGTCTTTCGAAGCAAAGAGTCCGAGCAGCAACGTATTCAACATAGGGGTAGGCACGGGTACAAGCATGCCTGCAAACTGAATCAGAAGGAATGGTAGAAAAAAATGCAAATTACTCTGCTGTCATGGTCTGATCTGCAATTACAACTGCTTCATAGCATCTTGGAAGCTCAAGGGCATAAAGTAGTTGACCTTAAGTTGCGCGAAAGTGGTGTTCCTTTATCAACTTTACTTGAAGGGATCAATACCGATGTGTTGATCTTCGAGACTCTCAAGGCGGATCAGTCAAGGGATATTTCAGAAATAGAAAGCTTGCTGTCTGATGTTCCTTCATTAGCCGTTTTAATGCTTTGTGATGAGCGAGATGCAGACACGCTTCTTCAGGCAATGCAAGCAGGGATTAGAGAGGTCTTGAATTCGCCACCGAAAAAAGGTGACCTGATAGCAGTGATGGATCGTTTTATCCATCGTGTGAAAAGCAGTCCTAATCGGAAAGAGTCGGTTGCTACTACCATTGGATTCATGTCTTGCAAGGGCGGTAGTGGAGCAACCTTCCTAGCAACTAATTTTGCAAGCATATTAGCCAAAGACTTTCATAAAAAGACCGCCTTTTTGGATTTTGATCTTCAATGTGGGGATGCAGCGTATTACCTTTCTCCAAGTGCTAGTCCCTCTGACATAGCCGAGTTGACAAGTCAAATTGAACGGCTTGATGGGAAGCTCCTAGCTTCCAGCATGATTCATATTGGTCCTAACCTAGACATTCTTGCTGCTCCAGACAACCCAGAAGCTAACTACTCATTGAATGGCGTTCAGGTTGAACGCTTGTTGAAGCTTGTCACCTTGAAATATGACATGGTGGTGTTGGATATAGATCATGTACTCACCGACATGACTCTAAAAGCAGTCGAAATGTCTGACTATGTCTATGTAGTTATGGAAAACTTGTTGCCATATTTGCGTAACGCAAAAAGGATTGTTAACAAGCTAAGAGGTGCTGGGGTTGACGAAAGGAAGATCAGACTTGTTGTGAATCGATATGACGACCGGGGTTCTATCAATCAGGATGCAATTGAGAAAGCCGTGGGAATAAAAGTCACTCACACCATACCCAGCAGTTTCATCGATATCGCTCAAGCCATTAACACCGGTATACCGCTTGCTGAGGTGAATGCCAAAAACACTGTTGTTCAAGTCCTTAGAAAAATAGCGTCTGAGTTTAGTCCTGAGCAGCATCAGAAAAATTTGAGTTGGATCAGTCGAATTACTGGGTCCTCAAGTTGAGCGAGATTACCGCCATCTCTCGCCTGGAGGCAATCAAGTCAAAGATTCATAAAAAAATCCTGACTATGGTTGATTTGAGAACTATGGAAGGCATGGGGTCTGATCAGCTTCGTTATGAACTGAAGCAACTTACAGAGAGGCTAATTGATGAAGACAAAATAATCATCAATGAATCTGAGCGGCGTTCGATGGTTCTGAGCATTCAGAATGAAATGTTGGGCCTTGGTCCCATAGAGCCTCTATTGGCTGATACGACTGTTTCGGATATCTTGGTCAATGGGCCAAATCATGTTTACGTAGAGAGACGTGGACGGATTGAAGTTACTAATGTCAAATTTGACAGCGACGCCCATCTGCTTCGGATCATTGACAAAATAGTTTCGAGAGTCGGTAGGCGCGTGGACGAACTAAGTCCAATGGTCGACGCAAGGTTGCCTGATGGCTCGCGAGTGAACGCCATCATTCCACCACTGGCAATTGATGGTCCAGTACTCTCAATTCGCAGGTTCTCTGTCGTGCCATTCGGTATGGAAGACTTAGTCAGTTTTGGCACATTGACTAGTGAAATGGCTGAATTGATACACGGGTTGGTTAAGGCCAAACTAAATTTAATTGTTTCTGGTGGAACTGGCTCAGGTAAAACAACGCTCCTCAACGTCATCTCAGGCGCAATACCAGAGAATGAACGAATCATCACAATCGAGGATGCCGCAGAGCTCCAACTGCAACAACCACATGTAGTTCGACTTGAATCCCGCCCGCCCAATATTGAAGGCAAGGGTGAGATTACTCAACGAGCATTGTTAAGCAACAGCTTGCGAATGAGACCAGATCGGATCATTTTGGGTGAGGTCCGAGGCGCAGAAGTTTTAGACATGCTTCAAGCGATGAATACGGGTCATGAGGGGTCGATGACAACTATTCATGCCAACTCACCTCGTGATGCGTTAACACGTTTGGAGCACATGATGAGCATGGCGGGCATGCAAGTAAGTCCTCGCACAATGAGACAGCAAATCAGCGCTGCATTGTCAGTAGTAATTCAAATATCACGATTGTCAGACGGAAAAAGAAAAATAACTAGTCTTCAAGAAATCACTGGCATAGAGGGTGATATCGAGACCATGCAGGAGATTTTTAAATTTGATCAGACTAGCGTCAATTCGAGTGGTGCAGTAGAAGGACGTTTTCTAGCAACAGGTATAAGACCTAGGTTCGAGCAAAGGCTTAGAACACGTGGAATACGCCTGAGTGATGATTTGTTCAACCCTGAAAGAAATAGAGCATCAATATGAGTGTGAGCTTATTTTTAGTATTTGCCTTAAGCTTACTGGCGGTTGGATTGCTAATAAATGGCATTTACCAGATATGGTCATCAAATTGGGGGAATTCGGCCTCTCTGTTGAAGAGAAGGTTGGTGGTGATGACTGGTGAAATAAGTATTGATAATCGATCATTTGTAAAATCTAGATTATTGAGTGACATACCAATATTTGATGAATTGTTTAAAAGTTCACGCTTACTATTGATGCTGGATGCATTTCTAAAGCAAGCAAATTCAACCTCGAAAGTTGGTGGAATTCTGATAGTAATATTTGTATTATTTTTTACATCACTAGCTTTGATGCTCTATTTTGGGCAGAGTATTTTATTATCCCTCTTATTTGGTTTCATTCCAATCTTTGTATTTTTCATGATCTTAGAGCGGAAGAGAAAAAAACGCATAGAAAAGGTTGAATCGCAATTACCTGATACGTTGGATTTAATGGCCCGTGCAATGCAGGCTGGTCACGCCTTTTCAAGTGCACTACTGATAGTTGGCACGGAAGGCTCAGATCCAATCAGGGGTGAATTTCAAATAACATTTGATGAAATTAATTTCGGAATTTCAATAGTTACAGCATTACATAATCTCACCGAAAGAGTAGCTAGTCGAGACATGAGATTTTTTGTAGTAGCCGTATTAATACAGCTGGAAACGGGTGGGAATTTGACAGAAGTTATGAAATCACTTGCTACGTTAATACGAGAACGCCAGCGTATAGTTGGGAACGTAAGGGTTTTGACTGCTGAAGGGCGTCTATCAGCATGGATATTAAGTCTTTTACCATTTGGAATTGGAGCGTTTTTAAGCATAATAAATCATGAATTCATCTCCAAACTTTGGACTGATCCTATGGGCATTCTCATGTTGCAAGTGTCATTGGCTCTAATGGGAGTCGGCATCTGGTGGATGCGAAGAATGGTCAAATTTAAGATTTAAAAATGTCATCCTTCTATCTAAATATCGTACTTTTAATAATATTCTTGGCAGTATTTATAGCTGCCTATTTAATATTGAATAATCTAATGCCAAGTGTTCTGGATAAAAGGATTGCAATACTGATAGCTCCGAGGGAGGAGCCAGAGGTTAAAAAAATTACGAATAATCTTTCGTTGCCAGTAAAAAAATGGATTGAATCTCTTGCAAAAGTAGCAATGGGTAAGGATCCATGGTTGACTTCACCACTAAGAGTTCGTTTCAGTAATGCTGGACTTAATAATCCTAAGTTAGTGACTTTGTATTTGGCTGTTAAATCTCTTTTGGCAATTGCAATGCCAATTGGTGCATTCATCGTTTACTTAGGAATTGTTGAAGAATTTAATTTTCTCTATCTGCTAGTGGTCATGTTGTTAGCTTCAGCAATTGGTTACTACGCGCCAGATTTTTTGCTTACAAGGTTAGTTAAGCGAAGACAGCAGGAGTTGTTCGAGGTCTTTCCAGATGCCTTGGATTTGTTGAGAGTTTGTGTTGAGGCTGGACTTGGGTTAGATGCAGCTGTGGAGCGGGTTGGACGTGAGTTGCAAATAGAAAGCCGATCCTTAGCACAAGAATTTTTGTTGTTAGGTTTAGAGCTCAGAGCTGGCGCCAGTCGAAAGGATGCCCTACGGAATCTTGCATTACGAGTTGGACTTGAAGACGTTGACTCGTTAGCCTCAATGCTGATTCAAACAGATCGATTCGGAACAAGCATTGCCGATTCGTTGAAAGTTCACTCTGAATCTTTAAGAAGCAAACGAAAGCTCATAGCCGAAGAAAAAGCTGCAAAATTGCCTGTAAAAATATTAATGCCATTAATTTTTTGTGTTTTTCCTGCTTTGCTTACTGTGTTATTAGGCCCTGCGGTTATTAATGTTGCTCAGGTTTTACTTCCTATGATGGCTCAACCATAAAATTTTAAAGATAAGAAATATTGAATATTGGCAATGAGGTATTAATGTGTTTTATATATGACAAAAAATAATGATAATGATTTAGATGGCGATTATGATAGATTAAATGAAGAATTTTTGGCAACGAAAATAGAATTAGAGGTTGCCATATCTAATTTGAAATTTGAAAATTCCGAAAAAGAAAAAAGAATAAATGAATTATTTCTGGCCAATCAAGAGAAGGCAAAGCACGCAGCGGAACTTGTTATTGCTAATGAGGCGTTAGAGTATGAGAATAAAGAAAAAATTAGACGAGAGCAAGAATTGCTGGTGGCAAATTCAGAAAAAGCAAAAAGGGCTGCAGAATTAATTATTGCTAATGAAGAACTGGCTTATCAAAATGAAGAGAAAAAAAGGCGTGTAGAAGAACTTTTAATTTCTAATAATTTAAAGGCTAAGATTGCGGCTGAGTTGGTAGTCGCAAATGAAGAGCTGATACATCAAAATAATGAAAAAATTCAACGTCTAAAAGAGTTGAAGATTGCAGTTGAAGAAAAAAATAAGCGTGCAGACGAACTGTCTGAGGCCAATAAGAAGGTCATCCATCAATCAGCTGAGCTCGTGCATGCAATTGAAGCAAAAGCTAAGCTTGTTGCTGAGTTGGTTATTTCAAAACTTGAGGCTATAAATAACGAAAAGCTTCAGCTATCTTTGATGGAAACAATCGATATTGCTCGACAGCTAGTTGAAATGCGTGATCCCTATACAGCTGGACATGAAAAACATGTTGGGGATTTGGCTAAAGCTATCGGTATTGAAATGGGTCTTGATTCAGTTCATCAAGAAGGATTGATGGTTGCCGGTTACCTGCATGATATCGGAAAAATCATCATACCAGTAGAGATATTGTGTAAGCCTGGGAAAATTTCAAAAGAAGAATATAACCTCGTAAAAAATCATGTACTAGCGGGATATGGTCTTTTGAAAAATGTAAATTTTCCTTGGCCAATTGCTAAGTCTGTCTTGGAGCATCACGAGCGATTAGACGGAAGTGGTTACCCAAATGGCTTAATAGGTGAGCAAATTAGCCTAGAAGGACGAATAATGGCTGTAGCCGATGTCATGGATGCAATGGGATGCAATAGACCATATAGAACATCTCTCGGAATTAAAAAAGCCCTTGAAGAAATTGAGAGTGGTAGCGGAACAATTTATGACCCTAAAGTCGTAACTTCCTGTGTAAAGCTTTTTAGGGAAAATGGATATTTGATTCCAAGTGCAACAGAATAATATCTAATTAGGATCCAAATTAATTTGGACCCTAAAATTTAACTCAGTTTCTTACTTGGCTAAGCCGGCGGACTTGTATGCTACTGTGGATGCTGTCTTTTCTGTAATGTTCTTCACATTAGAGAGCATTGATTGGCTCGTATCCATTACGCTCTTCACAACTGACATCGCTATCGTTGAAAGAGGGTTAGCTGTAACGTTCTGTGAATTGACTAATTCGTTTGTCAAATTGCAGGCAACTTCCCCATGCTTATGAAGTATAGTCGATGCCTCTGCATTGGCTTGAAAACCTAATTCATATGCCTCAACAGCAAATTTAACATATTCTTTAAATTGATCAACCATGTGTGTTGATACAAGCTCATGTACGGAGTTAATGTCCTTAACTTTGATTAAATCATTGGCTCTTTTATTCGCTGACTCAATTGATAATTTATTATGCATTAGGGCTAAATTAATCAATTCAAGCGATTGTTTATGATACAGGGTGGTAATTTCGGCGGTAAGGCTGTTTGATAATTGCGGAAGATCTTTTTTGGTATTCATGATGCACCTTTAAAATAAAATAACTAATCAATAAGATGGTGTTTGGCCATAATTAACATGGCTGATTTTATTTTAAATGGGCTTTAGATTATATTCTGTTCGTTTCCGTACATAAGAATGTAATTACTGGCCAGAGATTTTCATATCTCGTGCTGATTGAGCATATTTAGCAGCTAAGTTTGACATTTCTATAGCGTGAGTTGCTGCTTCAGTCGCAAGCTTGGTTGCATTTGCAGCTTCGATCGATGCCTTAGTTGAAGCTTCTTCTGCATGGTGTGCAACAGCGAGTGCGGCGGATGCGGCAGCGCTAGCTGCTGCTGAAGCCGCTTCTACCGCTGCTTCTGCTGAATGTCCTGCCGCTTTAGCTGCCTCTTCAGCAGCGGAGACGATTGCATTGGTTGCAGCTTGTTTAGCGATCTCAGCACAATTTTGTGCTGCCTTTGCTGCAAATTCAGCTGCCTTGGCAGAGCGTTGAGCCGCATCAGACGCATGCTGTGTCACTGTCTTTAGTGATGAGAGAGTGTTGGCGTGATTGGTGTGCAGTTCACGATAGCTTAGTTTGATTTCTTCAATTTCATTTTGAAGATTGAAAATTGAGTCGTGAATTGCCTGGAGGTCTTGATTCATTTCAGCCTTTGTAGGAGATGCAGCCATTTGGTTTTAGAGTGCTAACTCAGCCGGCATTAATCTATCATATTCGCTTTTTACTAATTTATAACAAGTACATGAAATTTTCTCAAGGCCAACTCGGTCTAGAACTCGTATGTGTCCCCGTGAATATTTTATAAGACCCATTCGCTCCAAACGTTTTGCTGCTTCGCTAATTCCTTCTCTTCTAACGCCTAAGCATCTGGATATAATTTCTTGTGTGAATATTAAATTATCACCGGCAACTCTATCCAGGTTGATTAATAAAATTTTAGCAAGCTGCTGATCAATAGTGTGCTTTCTATTGCATGCCACCATCTGTGATGAATATGTCATAACTGCCTGAATATACCGCAATATCAATCGCCTGAAAGCTCCTGATCGATTGAATTCATCTAGCATAAAAGAGGCAGGAATTCTATAAGATAAACCTTTTCCTATTACTATGGCTTTGCTGCATGTGGATACGCCACCTGTAAAGATAAAGAAGCCACAAAGTCCTTCATTGCCGACCTCTGCAAATTCAGCAGAGCTTCCATCGGAATAATCATATTGCAATGATATTATGGTGGATATTGGGAAGTGTACATAATTTATTTTTAAGCCGAAATCGAAAAGTACATCTTCTGTCGATAGACTTACTAATTCAATATGTTTTATCCATCTATCCCAGTCATCTTGAGGTAGTGATGATAATATTTTATTACTTTGTTTAATGGGTAATATTGTGTTTTTTATCATATTGATCCATCATTGTATAAATGTTGATGAAAAATTAAATAATTAAATATCAATAAAAAGTCAATTCATCAATTACGTCGTTGACTCCAGGAGTTGCCCATGCAACATTGAGTATTAGTTGTCTTTCACTCCATGAATGGACATGTCCACTAAGGGTGATTGTTTTCTCATTTGTAGAAACAAAAACCCTCTTTGAATTTAGTTTTGCCTGTTTAATTAAAATATCTTCAATTTCATTGTGCAGCAATGTTAGATCCACTTTGGAATTGACTTTTATTTGATTGAAAACACCCTTAACACCTAACAAGTGAATTAATGCGACTTTTGCTGATTCGCGCTGATAAGGGCTATCGACATCGCCGCTTATGGTGACAATACCATTTTCGACTTTGACGTCTATGGGCTGGTTAGAGGTATTAATATTCCAATGCAGAGCGGTGAGACAAGCTTTCGCAATCTCAGCGTCAGACTTGTGGTGTTCAAAGGGCAATTCAACTTTGAGCTCAATTGCGATGGCTCTTACCCCTTTCACCCTTTTGGTAGCGATTTCAGAGTGAATTTTTTCTGCGTAACTTTTCACATGTCCCGAAAGTGTAGCTACGCCTTCCGACACTTGAACGCCAATGTCTGTCGCATTGACTGATGGTTCCCATTTAAGCTCTTCAATTATATTTTCTTGAATTGTTTGATCGGATCGCATATTTCCACCTTAATTTCTAAAGGAAATCTGAATTTAATAAATTTTAAATTCAGTCCTTGTTGTCAATAGTAATACTATTTTTAATTTTATGTGTGCGATACCAAACACAATTCTTGTCTATTTTTTTATATAATTTTGGGATTATTGATATAGATCAATGTTGCTATTGATATATCATATTCTTTAATTTAAATGAATTCAGAAATATTGGTTAGCTCTAATTTTTTTCCATTCACTTCTAAGAACCCAAGTTTTGTCAGGCTTGCGAATGATCGGCTAATTGTCTCTTGTGAGACGCCGATCCATTGTCCTATTTCATTTCTAGTCATCGGTATGGTGATTGATGCTTGTGTTTTCTTTCCTAGTATTTGATTTATTAGTATATTTTTGATGAAATATATTAATCTCTCATCTGCATTCATTTTCGATATCATTAATATATTTTGGTTTGCTCTACTAATTTCATCACTTAATTTGATTATGAAATTATTCTTCAATTTATTTGAACAGCTAATTAATTGAATTATTTTAGAAAAAGGTATTGCGCATACTACTGAATCAATAATTGCTTTGGAATCTGTGATGTGTGATTTTGCTGAAATTCCGTCAGTTCCCATGCAATTGCCTGGTGTATGAAATCCGACCAGGTGCTCTTGTCCATTGGTGTTGGTGATAGAGCTTTTTAAAATTCCGTATTTGACAATGTGAATGTGATCGAACTTCGATCCTGCATGATAGAGTTGGTGTCCTTTTTTTATTATTTTTTGATAATCTATAATTTTGCTGAAATGAGATACCTCTTCGGTACTCATATCTTTTGTTAAACAAGTGTGATTTGCTGAGCAATTGAGACAGCCAGTGTTTTCCGTGGCTCTCAGCAATTGTCCTGTTTTTATTTGCATTAACATGTGGGTCGCCCTTTGAATTTTTTCCAATATTTTGGTTGTTGCTTGTAAATTTCAGCAAATTTTTGGATCTACTGATCAACGATTCACCAGATCGATCTCCTGGACCCATATTGATCTTTAAGCACCTACTGCATCAGATGGTTTTTTTAACCCCCTTAAAACGCCGATTGATGCGACGTATTTTTTTAAAAATTGGAATTTCTAGACTGATATTTCTGACAGTGACTAAAAAAATCATCTGGCACGCCTTTTAGGCGTAAATTTGCTATTTTTCTCCTGTGGCTGCAAATTCCAGTCAGTTTTGAAGACTCTGTCCCACAAAGAGGTGGTAACTCCAAAACACAATTGCTTTTGAGGACGATGATGTAGCGCATGCCAAATTTTTCGGTCCATTAGCCAAGAGTTTTTAAGTCTTCTTTGGTGCACAAAGTGATGCACCCACGAGTAAATTGCACTTCCTGTAAAAATTCCACTCGAATAGGACAGTCCGAACCATATGGGTGTCCATATGTATGCTGGCCAAGCCACAAGTACTAGGAAAACCAACACTGTTACTGCAGTGGGTGAAGTGATGAATGCTGTTGGTCTTTGGTGATGTGCTTGATGCCAACCTTCGAACGGCTGTACTTTGTGCAGTACAAACCTATGGATCACGTACTCAAGCAGAGTCCATGAGATGAGGCCCAAAAAGTAAGAACCAAATGAACCGATTTGTCTGATCACTGGCCAAGTTGAAGCAGAGACAATAAGCCAGATTAACCAGATGATCGAAGTTATTGCATAGAACCAAAGGTCAGTAAGGTATGCCTTGCGTCCATGCTCGAGCGTAAATCCCTTGAGAATAAATTTCGCTAGAGAGGACATTCTTAATTCCTCTGTGCTTCATAAATAAAGTGACGTGTGTAGGGATAGGAATCCTTTGTTTTCGGACCAGGTCGAATGGCCAATATTTGATAAAGGCTGCTCCAGCCTTGTTCAAATCCTATTGCGCATCCTGCAAGGTAGAGCCTGTATGCTCGGAGAATTTTCACCGCTTGTTCAGCAGGCATTCTCTTGCGAAGAACAGATAGGGCGATATCAAGTTGTTCTTCTAAATTCCTTGACCAAGCCCAAAGTGTCTTTGCGTAATGAGGTCGTAGGTTCTCTACATCGACTATCTCAAGACCACTAGCCGCGACTGAGCAAATCACATCTTGAATGGGTTCTAGCTCACCACCTGGAAAGATGTATTTTTCGATAAAGTCACCCATGCCAGCACCTAAGTTGTGGCAATCGATCCCTCCAGATGTAATTCCATGATTTAACACCCATCCACCTGGACGCAGCAGTTTCAGGAGTGATTGGAAATATTCATTGAGATGAGCGCTTCCTACATGTTCAAACATTCCTACTGATGCGATCTTGTCAAAGGTTGTGTTCGAATCCAGGCATCTGTAATCTAGCAATCTAACTTGTACAGTCTCTTCAAGTCCCATTTCAGAGATTCTTCGACTCACATAGTCGAATTGATGTTGGGATAAGGTGATGCCCACCGCATGAACTTTGTAATGAACAGCTGCCCACAGCATTAGTCCACCCCAACCACATCCAATATCTAAAAATCTCTCACCCGCTTGCAGATTTAGCTTCTTACAAATCAGGTCTAACTTTGCTTCTTGTGCTACTGCTAGTGTGTCTTGTTCACTTTTGAAGTACCCACATGAATAAACCCGCTTGGGATCAAGCCAAAGTTCAAAAAATTCATCGGACAAGTCATAGTGAAATTGAATTTGTTCGAGATCTCGCGATGGTGTATGCGCCCTTCGAGATTTGATATTTGTCAGCTTATTAAAAAGCCAATTGCCACGAGGTGACTCTGTCGTAGGGTCTTGATTTAACAAGCCAACCGCAGCAGACATTAAATCTCTTACCTTGCCAGTGAAATCTGCTCGACCTTCAACAATGGCTTCTCCTAGGGCACCTAAATTTCCATCAGTGAGCTTAAGCAAAGTAGGTTTGTCATTGATCGATAGTCTGAGGTTTGCTCCTTTGGGGCCAAACACCTGACCTGATGGCAGTACCAGATTCATCGGTACCGGAAGTGAGCTCAATTTGCTATTCAATATTTCTTGATAGTCACGCATCCAAGTTGCATACCAGTGGGTTCTTTGTGATTCTGTTTGCATAGATATTTCCTTAGTATTCTTAAAGTCTTAGAAATTACTTGTGCGAGCTTTTTTTGGTGGCAGCTTCCTCATGAGCTTGGGCTAATGCGATGTTCTCAATAGCAATCTTCATTTGCTCGTGAACACTTTGGTTTTCAATGTTGTCTAACAACTGGGCTGCAGCGCGGTGTGCTTTTGCAGCAATTTCCAGATGTTCTGCTGCTTTTAAGTGGTGGTGTTGGTGGTTTGTTACAGAAGATTGAGCAGGTTTTTTTGATGTTGTATGCGGCATATCCAGACTCCAAATTTTGATGTGTAAAAAAGTAGCCACTTGATGTGTTTGCCATCTTGGCTACAGGTGTACTTTGATGCTCAAAACTTTTTGGGTCTGTTCGGTATTGAACTTAAGGAATCAGAAACGTTTCTCGGTCTTGACTCTGGGCTCGGGGCTAGACCTATGCTCCCTCCATCGTCAGAGAGATGTGTCGCAATTCATGAAAGCGGGACTAGTACGCGGTTTGCAAATTTGGCTTTGCAAATAAGTTGCAAGTCAGTCGAGCAACCTTGGTTTGGAACGCTCAAAAGATTTGAAAAAATCGAACCCAATTTAATATTGGGACATTTTTTATCCTGAGCCAGGACTGCATGTGATCGACTACACAATCAGTCAACGATCAACTATGCATTAGCGGTTGTTTGCCTAGGTGCTTTGGAAAATGCATTGTTGGCGCTAATCTTGGTGTCATTTTTAATTAATGACTCGACTAGCTGTTTTGCTGCTGCTATTTGAGAGTCACAATACTTGTATTCTTTTTGAGCGGCCTGAGAAAAACCCAACTCAGATAGCCGTTTAGCCTCTCTATTTGAGGAGTAAATTCTTAGCGCCAACTCAGCAATTTTTACATGTACGGTGTCCATGTCTTTCCCCTAAATATTGGATCATCCTACTGGTGGCTCTCATTCAGGTAAGTGCGCTTGCACTCATATAGGATTGGTTTTCTTTTACTGAGAGTCGATCTTCTTTGATTCCTGAAATCTCCTAGGAGTGTCCGCAGCAAGCACGCAAGACGGTACTTGAATTTCTATAAATTTCTTAAGGTGATGGGCAAAAATGACAACAACCGTTAATGAATTCATGAGGCAAAAGCTCGCATTAGAAATTCAAATTGCTTCGGCCAAAAGGGCAGAAATGAGCACCGCGATCTCAAAGGCAAGAAATTTAGTGAGTGAGTTTGGGTTGACCGAGGAAGATATTTTTGGAGCCAGCAATAAACGTTCTGCACGTGCGGTGCGAAGTCGGAATGGGTCCTCGAGTGATCAAGCTTAGCCTCAAACCTCGACGCTTGGCTGCGTCAAATTTGCTATCAGTAGAGGTCAACTATCACCGCCTTGGCACTAAGTTTGATACTTTCCCCATGCCCTCGATAGTCGTCACTGAAAAGGACGTCGAAGAAAAAACACCAAGCTCGTGTTTGGAGTCAGACTGAAGAGGCAAAATTTAAGATTCGTGTTCCTTGCAGAGTGCTAAAAATATTTGTCAGAGCTGCATCTGGCTTTTTGAAGTCGATTGAGAAAGAAACGATCTGATGGGTATAGCCAGATGGGGTCATTTGTTTAGATACTAGGGACGATTGCAAGAACTGAGGACAACACTGTCCATGATCGCTACGAAGGTATGGCAAAGCTTGGTGGGAACGATCGACTTGCGGCGACCGTCTGTTTCGTGTTCTAACAAGCTGATCATGCCCATTCGTTTTAATCGCTTGATCAAACGATGAACGCTCTGTGGAGAAATATCGCCACAAGTTTTCATAAAACCAACTACGGGCACTGGTTCGCCAATACTCCAAAGAACGATCAGTTTGTTGAGAACAGAAACTTCTAAAGGGGACAGCTTCGGAACGCTTGGCATTTCGAAAGCAAGTGCTGTCAAAGCGCAAAAGCTTTGGTATCTAGTTGCGTATTTATTCATCATTTGATCAATCATCTTCAAGCTAGTGATAACTGTCTGTGCGCAGCAGTACATCTGGCTTGAAACAAAAAATTGGATCAGCGTGGTCAGCTTCTTGCGTGGGGGGACTTCTTCGGCGCTTGACATCATCTCTGACGAAGACTGAGCGTTGATCTCCCACGTGATCTAAATCAATGTAGGCATTGCTTGTTCGGCCTACTATGAAGTGTCAAATTTCGAAGTGTGATCTGCTCCCGCTGCTTAAAAGTTCTATACACCTCAATGCATAAGTAAGTACTTGGGTGATGAGAGCTAATTATCGAAATAGCAGGCTTCATAGAGTGGTGACATTCCGATGAGTCAATCTTCGGAATCTATAAATGTGCAGGCGCTCGCATTTCCCTCAACAAGCTTTGTCTTTGAGGTCTCGTGAGATCTTTTTTAAAGTTAGGTTCTTAATGAAAAAAGGTCTTTTAGAGAGATTCGAGAAATATCAAAGAATTGCTTTGATGTTTCAAGGGGGAGGGGCCTTAGGCGCTTATCAAGTAGGCGTTTACAAAGCTTTGGAGCAAGAGGGTTGTGTACCAACATGGATTTGCGGTGTTTCCATTGGCTCGATCAACGGAGCACTGATAGCGGGTAATCCTCCTGGCAAGAGGCTAGAGCGCTTGGAGGAGTTTTGGTCACTCGTCACCAGTAGACCGTTGGGGGCATTTGAACCTGCAGAAAACAAGATGGGCAAATTGGCCACAGCAATTAGCGGTATGTCTACAGTTATGTTGGGTCAGCCTGGATTTTTTCAGCCCAATATTGTTAGTCCTTGGCTGTCGATGCCTGGCTCTCAATCGGCGATCAGCTACTACGATACCTCTGAGTTAAGGCGCACGCTGAGGAGGTTGATCGATTTTGATCGACTCAACAGTGGCGAGATCCGATTAAGTGTTGGTGCGGTGAGTGTGGAAACCGGCGACAACGTCTTCTTTGATACCAATTTGGAGAGGCTTACGGTTGACCACATCATGGCAAGTGGTGCTTTGCCGCCAGCCCTACCGATGGTCAAAATTGGTGACTCATCCTATTGGGACGGGGGCATTGTGGACAACACACCTTTGCAATACCTACTTGATCAAGAAGAGAGGCTGAGTTCTTTGGTATTTCTGGTTGAGTTGTTCAAAGCGGCCGGCGAGATACCTAGGCAAATGTCTGAAGTGGAAACTAGGCAAAAGGACATCACTTATTCAAGCCGTACGAGGCAGGCTACACATGGATTCAAGAAGGCACTTGAACTGAGACGAAAACTGGCTCACGCATACCAGCGCATTGCGGCTGATCAACTGTCGGAAGAGGAAAAGTTGTTCTCAGAGGCTTATGCAGAGGAGGGTGTCGTCAACCTCATTGAATTGATCTACCAAAGCAGGCGAGATGAGAGCAATACCAAAGACTATGAATTTTCCAGATCAATGATGGAGTTCCACATGGAGGTTGGCTACATGGATGCTCAAAGTATGTTGGCTCATTTGGATTGGCTTGACTTACCGTCAATTGAACAAGGGGTGGTGATTCACCGGCTGCACGTAGATGATTTGACTAAGCGCCAATAGTTTTTTCATTTAAGGTTCGCCTCAATCGGTTGAAAGCTGTTGTGCTGCTGGGGCCTCTGATCAGCGGTCAAAGCATTTGGTCTTCGCGAAGGAAGTATTTGTTCGCGTATCGAATCACTTGGGGGTCAGTTGGATGGTCAACTGTTTCTACGGCGACAATGTTCTCTGCTGTTCGTGGCGCATGCTTAGACGCGTACTTTAGAAATTCAATCTTTGCCGAGCTTGGACCAATGATGAGGATCTGATTCACGTTGGCCACAGATTCGATCACGTCTTTAAAGAATTTCGTGTCCAGTGGTGCGTTCCCGCTGCCAATTTCATTTGCCTTGTGGTGCAAGTGAGGATGTGGTGAGGTGCTGCGGATGATCTCGTTTTTGCTCTTATCAAAAAAGAATACATGGGCTTCTTTGTGATCGATCCAGATGACGGCATGATTTCTAGGCATCGCTAACTCCTTGGGTTGTGTTGAGTCCCGAGTCGCGAGTAGTTCAGTGCTCGTGGTCAACATCAGGGTCGACTTATCGTAGGTCTCCTATGCGGCGGTGAAGTTGATGCGCATCAAGTATCACAATTGAAACTGCTAGATGAGCTTTTTAGTTCTTGAGCTCATGCCAACTCCACCGCTGCTCGCATCTGAGCGGGGCTGCTGTAGAGGTAAGCAGCGGTTGTGTTGATACTGCGATGCCCGGCCAAAGTTTTCAAAATATGTATCGCAGTGCCCTTGTTAGCCAAGTTGGTTAAGAAGGACCTGCGGCCGCTGTGACTTGTCGCGCCTTCCAAACCAGCGCCTTCATAAAGTGCAGCAAACGTCTGAGCTAAGCTGTTAGCACTGAACCCGTCTTTGATGCTTTTTTGACTTGCAAAGAAGGGGTAGGAGTTGTTGACCATATTCACAGAGTTGGCATAGGCCTGTAATTCAGCCTTGAGCTTGGTGCTGATGAACAGGGTGCGAGCGTGACGGCCTTTGGTCATGTCGGGTAGCAGTCGAATTTCCTCTTTGATGGATCCATCACTCTTCACAACGTCACTCCAACGCAGACTGGCTACTTCTCCAATTCGTAACCCTGCCCAGTGGGTGAGGAGCATCATTGCTCGATTTCTGGTTGCGTATTTACGCGTCTCAATATGTGCCAATAATTGTTCAATTTCCACATCGGTTAATGTTTTAGCCTGTGCCATAACTTTCTCTCCTCAACTATAATTGCCTGTTTGTTAGACTTATTATGTTGTCAGATATTTAACTGGGCAACCGATAATGTGGCCAATTGAGTTGGCCTTTTGAGTCTAAATAGCGCCTAAGTCAGGTTCTGAGGTGGGGGAAGGTCACCCACTAAGTAAGTGATTGGCGAGGTGTTGAATGGCCAAAGTTCATGTAATCCCTGAACTTTGGCCATTTCCTTGCTTGATGAGAGCCTTGGGGGGCTGATTTTTTTCATAATCTGGGAAATGAACAGCCTGTGGATAACTTTTTCACAGATTTTTTCACTAATGATTTCAAGTACTTAACCCCAAAACCTTTAGAAATCACACTTTTCATAGGTTTTTTAGATTTTCGCGCACTCTTTCAGTGTCCGTTTCATAACCCGCGTTTAAACGCCCTACAAGCGGCGATCTGGTGAGCCAGCACCCAGCGCCTTCATACCTCAATAACTTTGCGTTAATCCGCAGTCAATCCCATATTCTGCAGCCATTGCTTTGAGTCTTTAGTTGACCTCGCGCCTAATTCTCCAC
>CAIKYO010000210.1 GCA_903831655.1 uncultured Burkholderiales bacterium | reverse complement strand
CTGCAAAGCCCAACTCTTGTCTGTGCAAAGCACTCAAGCCCCATCTGGCTCCGGAGTCCATTAACCAAGACTCCAAGATTTCTAGACCTTGTGAGTCAAATCCAAAGCGTTTGGCTACAGCAGGAATTTTGATGATTTCTAAAATCTCACTCAATCCCACTTTTTGGCTTTGGATTTGACACAACCACTTCACCGCCCCAACCAAGGGATGATTGATCAGGTGCACGACGTCTGAAATACCAAAAGGAATAAATCGAGCGTCACTTTTATCGTATTGACCAAAGATTGCCTCGATGCTTGGCGCTGCGCTCTCAATGTCAGGCAACATCACCACGATATCCTTGGGCTCTAGGCGAGGTGCACCTTGAGACACAGCCCACTCATCGGTCATCATCAAGAGGAGTTGATCGTGCAAAACCTCAAGCTCTCTCGTCATCCCATGAGCGACATGAAAGACCAAAGAGCCGTCTAATGGAGCGTTTTCTTGCCCACTTTGATCCTGTGCCGTTCGCAAAGCAGTTTGAATTTCTGAAACTGGCTCAAGATCTCGAATTTGATGCTGAATGGACTCCAAAAGAGTTCCTCGTTTTGGCTCCTCGGTATCAAACACATCAACCCGCATCTGATCGAAATGATTGAAAGAAGATTCAAAGGAATCAAATCGATCCAATAATCGAATGAAATCCCGAGACTGTCTGCCCCAATTGGCAAGAATGGGATTGGCATGTTCATGCATCACAGACAAATCAACATCCGCCAAGGGAATCGTCCCTTTGTCCTTCAATCGATGCTGAGAGGCGGCAAAGAGCTCTCTGCCTGAGGAAATGTCTCCCCAGTAATATTGACAAGGGCTGTTGATGCACAAAATCACCTGCACCTCTTTGGAGAGTGCAGACAAGAATTCAAGCATTTGTTGCGGCAAAGAAGAAAAACCAAACAACACCAACCGCTTAGGCCACGATGTACGCTGCACTTGAACGGAGTTCAACTCCTTCATGACGGAGGCATGCAAATTGGGTCTGATTCCCATGATCTGCTCAGTTGTCAACTCTGCCAGTATGGCCCTCCAAAGCACTGCTTGCCAACTTTGATCTTTTGACAGTGGGGTGGATTTAGAGAGCTGATCAATTAAAACATCCTCTCCTTGTTCCCATGCTTTGAGCCAATCGCCTCGGTAGACCTGATATTGATCAAACAAGTCGGCAATCAATTGGGCCAACTCGTAATGGCGGGTTCGAGGGGATTGAGCGAGATAGCTTTTAATTTGGGAGAACTCATTGAGTTCGATGTGTCGTGAGATGAGGCGCATCACCCTCCACACCAAGGCTTCTCGGTCGGTGGGTGAAAAACCAGTCAGAGAGGTTTGGTTCACGACCCGTCTATAGAGTCCCCACAGCACTCGGCCAGGCAATTCCACTTGAGAGACGGCGCAAACGCCCCAGTCGTCAGCCATTTGCATCTTGACCCACTCAGTGAGTGCATGACTGGGGGCCAAGATGATCTCTCTCTCAAGAGAGGGTAGAGGATAGCGGCCTAACCACTCAAAGAGTGTCTCTGCCAATAACTCAAGACGATTGCCGTGTATGGCAATTAAACCAGGCTTAATCATGGTTGTGCTGGCCAAGGCGAACCACTCAAGTGTTCAGTGCTTCACCTGAAGATGAAATAAAGGGCAATTACAAACAATCCAGCAAGAGCTATGTTTCTTGCATTGAAAAGACCCGAGGCCTGGGATGCATCCCGGAGTTCATCGCTTGCCAAAGCAGCGGGCGCTTCAGTAACGGCTGCAGGCAATAATTTAGAGGTTTCAAGATCGAATTTTTTAAAGAATTCTTCGGAAAGGGACTTTGCAGCACCGTCTATCAATCGCTGTCCGAGTTGTGCGATTTTTCCACCCACTTGGGCATTCACCACATATTGCAACTCGCACCCACCCTCATTGGGAATCAACTTGACTTGAGCTTGACCCTTGCCAAATCCAGCCACACCCCCCTGACCTTCAAAGTTCAAGGTGTAGCTCGCTGGGGGATTCATCTCAGAGAGCATGATCTTGCCTGAGAATTTTGCAGAAACTGGACCAATTTTCAATGCCATGCCAATTTGATATTCTTCGGGGGTTGTTTGCTCAATTCGATCACATCCAGGGATACACGCTTTGAGCACTTCAGGGTTGTTCAAACAATCCCAAGCTTGTTGCTGCGTGACGGTCAACTGTCTTGTGCCTTGCATGTCCATGAAAATGCTCCTCAATTCAAAAAAAACGATTTAATTCAATACCCAAAGGCGCTAGCCTGCATCTTACACTTATGCTTTGACCAAATCCTCAATGCCCTGAGTCAAATTCTTCAAGTGATTCAAATTGTGAATGGCCAAGGACTTGTCCGCAAAGCGATTGAGCAATATGGCGCCTTTGGCGAGAGGCTCATAGGCATCAAAGCGAAGCAAGGGATTGAGCCACAAAATCTTTCGGGTACTGCGCTTGAGCCACTCAAGCTCACGCTCGAGCTCTTTGGCGTCTCCCGTGTCCAATCCATCGCTCACCAACAACACCATGGTCCGTTTGGAGATCAATTTTTTAGCATGTTGCTGATGCAACTCCTTGAGCGCATGCCCCAAGCGAGTACCACCAGCAAAATCTTTGATCAATACATTGGTTTGAGCCAACATTTCATCCACATCCCGCGTTTTAAAGGCTGGGCTCAGGTCGGTCAACTCCGTACCAAAAGCCATGATTTCTCTTGACTTTAAGTGCTGAGTCGATTGATGCAGGAACGACAGGAGCATTCGAGCGTAACGCTCCATTGATCCAGAGATATCAATCAAAACCAATAAAGGCAAAGGCTTTCTTTGTGCACCTAGAAGTGGAAAAGTCAAAGACTCCCCATCATGAGTAGATGCCTTTTGAAGCAATTTGGGCCAGTGAACCACAGTCCCACGAGGCATGGCACGCTTGCGACGAATGGGCACTTTAGGAATGTTCAAAGGTGTCTCTTGCGCCAGGCGTTGAACGAGTTGGTACTCGTGGCCTTGAAGTGAGTTGAAGTCTGCTTGACGCAATCTCGAAAGGTCGCTTGCCGTCATGGCAGCATCAAACTCTAGCTCATCGTCATTTTGCTTGGGTGTGGCCATGCTCAAGGCGTCCTTGGGTCGCATGGCGTCATTCACCCTTGCACGCTTGGGCTTGACGTCCTTCTTGCCCTCTTGAGTGGGCAGCATTTGTGTGAGCAACTGGTTGGCCCATTTGGGGTCTTTGAAATACAAATCAAAGAGTTCTTTGAACAGGATGCGCTCGTGCTGATGGCTCACCAAAACCGATTCCAAAGCATATTCAAAATCCTGCTTATTGGCCAAACCAACAATCTGTGCACATTCAATGGCCAGCGATATTTTTCGACTGTCCACCCCCACCCCAGCACGCCTAAGCGCTCGAGCGAATCCGACCATGTTTTGTGGCCATTTACCGTGTCTTGCGTCACCTAGTTGCATGGAGCTTGTCATCAAGTTAGAGAGTCGATGTGGCGTGTGCTTTCATCATAAAAGCACAAAAGCTCAAAGCATGAGCCCCCTCAAGGTGCCAGTAAAGATTCCACCATGGGAGAGAGGGCCTCGACGTCTTCGCGCTGCTTGAAAAGGATGCCTGCTGTGTCTGAGACCAACTCCGGATCAATGTTCAAGGTATCAAGGGCCACCAAAGCACGTGCCCACTCAACACTCTCGGCAATGCCCGGACTTCGGGAGAAAGCATCTGCAAACGGAGCAGACCTGAGTTTTTCTACAAATTTAGAGATTTGTTCAGTCAATTGAGCGCTGGCTTGCGGTACTTGAGAGCGAATGATCTCAAGCTCCCTTTCTCGCTCGGGATAATCCATCCAGTGGTACAAGCACCGACGCTTGACTGCGTCGTTGAGCTCACGTGTTCTGTTGCTGGTCAAAATGGTGACCGGCGTGCTCATGGCTTTGATGGTTCCAAGCTCAGGGATGCTCACCTGGTACTCGCCCAAATACTCAAGTAAAAAAGCCTCAAAAGGCTCATCTGCACGGTCCACCTCATCGATCAAAAGGACAGCCCCAGGAAGTGGCGCCTCCAAGGCTTGAAGCAAAGGGCGACGGATGAGATATTTGGGCTGATACACCTCTTGCTCAAGTCCCTCAGTGCTGGTGGCAGATTGTGCCTGAGAGGCTCTCATGTGAAGCATTTGAGCAGCATAATTCCACTCATACAAAGCCTCCCTGAGCTCAAGGCCATCGTAGCACTGCAGTCGCACCAAATTTCGACTGAGGACTTTGGCAAGCGCTTTGGCAAGCTCCGTTTTGCCAACCCCCGGCTCACCCTCTAAGAGCAAGGGCCTTTGAAGTTTGAGTGCTAAAAAGACGGCTGTGGCCAATCGGCGATCGGCCTCATACCCCACCTCTTTTAAGGCAAGGATCAATGCATCAATGGAGACCATTTAGAGCAAATATTTCACTGCTCGCTGAGTCTGAACACTGATCAAATGAGCACGGTACTCGGCTGAGGCGTGGATATCCGAGTTCAAATCGCTGGCATCAATTGCAACTGAGGCAGCGGCCTCAACGGTGAAACTTTTGTTCAACGCAGCCTCAAGGCCAGCGTGTCTAAAGACCCCTTGAGAGCTCGCGCCCGTGACCGCCACATGCACACCCTCCGCAGTTTGAGCCAAGAAAATGCCCACCATCGCGAAGCGGGACGCTTGCTGCTTGAACTTCAAGTAGACCGCCTTCTTGGGGATGGGGAACTCAATGGCTTTGATGATCTCTCCGCTCTCCAAGGCGGTTGAGAACATGCCTAGGAAAAAGTCATTGGCGTTGATCACACGTCGGTTGGTGTGCACTTTGGCGTTCAAAGCCAACACAGCACTTGGATAACAGGCCGAGGGGTCGTTGTTGGCAACTGAGCCACCAATCGTACCCATGGCACGCACTTGTTTATCGCCAATGTGACCAGCCAAATCAGCCAAAGCGGGGATGTGTTTGATCACCAACTCGTTGCTCGCCACCTCAGCGTGGCGACTCATGGCGCCAATGATCAGTGAAGATCCATTGAGCGTGATGCCTTTGAGCTCGGGAACTTGTGACAAATCAACCAAAGCCTCAGGACTGGCCAGGCGTTGCTTCATGGAAGCCAGCAAAGTTTGACCTCCAGCCAAAGGCTGAGAGCCGTGTTCGATCAATTTAGCAACATCACTCAATGAGTGGGGGCGTTCGTAGGTAAATGCGTACATGTTTTTAAGCTCTCAATAACGAATAGGTTTAGACAATATTATCACTCAAGCGTGACTTGCTTTTTGAATGGCCGCCCAAACCCTGTGTGGGGTTGCGGGCATATCCAAGTCCTTGACTCCCAATGGAGCCAAAGCATCAAGCACGGCATTGATCACAGCCGGTGGAGAACCAATGGCTCCTGCCTCGCCACAACCCTTGGTTCCAAGAGGGTTGTGCGTGCAAGGTGTGCACACATGACCAATCTCGAAATGTGGGAAATCATCTGCCCTGGGCATGGTGTAGTCCATGAAGGAGCCCGTGAGCAATTGACCTGTTTTGGGGTCATAGACACAATTCTCAAGCAGTGCTTGCCCAATACCTTGAACCAAACCGCCATGAATTTGACCCTCAACGATCATGGGGTTGATAATGGTTCCAAAGTCATCAACGGCCGTGAAACGGTCCACACGGGTCACCCCAGTTTGAGGATCGATCTCGACTTCACAAATGTAGGTGCCAGCGGGGAACGTAAAGTTAGTGGGATCGTAGAAAGCCGTTTCATTCAGCCCTGGCTCCAATTTGTCCAGCGGGTAGTTGTGGGGCACATAGGCTGTCAGCGCGACTTGTCCAAATGTGACCTTCTTATCCGTGCCTTTGACGGTGAATTCACCATTTTTGAATTCGATGTCAACATCACTGGCTTCGAGCAAGTGAGCGGCAATTTTTTTGGCTTTGGTCTCAATCTTATCAATCGCTCTCATGATGGCAGCACCCCCCACCGATATGGAGCGAGAACCATAGGTTCCCATACCAAAGGGAACTCGGCCTGTATCACCGTGCACGACATCGACTTGATCAACGGACAACCCCAGGCGAGCGGCCACAACTTGCGCGAAAGTTGTCTCATGACCTTGGCCATGGCTGTGAGAACCCGTGAACACGGTCACACTCCCTGTGGGATGAACTCTTACCTCACCGCACTCAAATAGGCCCGCACGAGCTCCCAACGCACCCGCAATGTTGCTCGGTGCTATGCCGCAAGCCTCAATGTAGCTTGAGTAGCCGACCCCTCTTAACATACCTCGAGCCTGGGAATCGGCCTTGCGCTTGGCGTATCCAGAGACGTCTGCTTTTTGTTGAGCCTGGCTCATGCAAGCATGAAAGTCACCTACGTCATACTGCAAAGCTACTGGAGTTTGATAGGGAAATTGTTGGATGAAATTCTTGGTGCGAATTTCATCTTGACCCATCCCCATTTCCCAAGCAGCACGGGAGACCAAGCGCTCCAAAAGATAGGTGGCCTCAGGGCGACCTGCGCCACGGTAAGCATCAACGGGCGCCGTGTTGGTGAACCACGCATCCACCTCAACGTAAATTTGAGGCGTCTTGTATTGACCAGCCAACAAAGTGGCATACAAAATGGTCGGAACAGCGGTGGCGAAGGTTGACAAATAGGCGCCCAAATTGGCATTGGTGTGTACCCTCAACGCCAAAAAATGACCGTCTTTATCCAGGGCCATCTCCGCGTGACTTGCATGATCTCTGCCGTGAGCATCGCTTAAAAAGGCCTCGCCTCTTTCGCAATTCCATTTGATGTTGCGATTGAGTTTTTTGGAAGCCCAAGTCAAACACACATCTTCCGCATACAAGTAAATCTTAGAGCCAAATCCGCCCCCCACATCGGGAGCAATTACACGTACTTTGTGCTCAGGCAAACCCATCACAAACGCGGTCATCAACAAGCGCTCAACGTGTGGATTTTGATTGGAGACATACAAGGTGTACTCATCACTGGCACGGTTGTAGGAGCCAATGGCAGCTCTGGGCTCCATGGCATTGGGCACCAGCCTGTTGTTGATCAAATCAAGCTTGGTCACATGATGAGCATGCTTAAAAGCCTCATCGACTTGACCCTTATCTCCAATGGCCCAGTGATAGCACAAATTATCAGGTGCCTCAGGGTGTAAAACGGGTAGATGAGCACCTTTTGCACTCACTTGCGCGACATCGACCACACTGGGGAGCTCTTCGTAGTGAACCTCCACCAATTCAGCCGCTGCTCGAGCTTGCTCCAAAGTCTCAGCCACCACCATCGCAACGTGGTCCCCCACATAACGCACTCGGTCCAAGGCCAAAATCGGGTGAGCCGGCTCCTTCATGGGCTGCCCATCGGTGCTGGTGATCAGCCAACCACAGGGCAATCCATTGATTTTGTCGCCCTGAACATCACGACCCGTGAACACTTCAAGCACGCCAGGCGATTTGAGCGCAGCCGCTGTATCGACAGAGAGCACCTTGGCATGGGCATGGGGTGAGCGCACAAAATAAGCATGCGTCATGTTGGGCAGATCAATGTCATCGGTGTACTGCCCTGCACCCGTTAAGAATCGGTAGTCCTCCTTGCGGCGAACAGACTCACCGATGTGAGGTAGATTGGAAAAATCAGATGCACCCATGACGTGTCTCCCTATCGTATTTTTTATGAATCACTTAAAAATTAAACGAAAAATCATGCGCTCAATCCAGCGATTGGGCTTTATTTCATGTTGGCCGCACCCATTTGGACGGCTTTGACGATGTTTTGATATCCAGTGCAACGGCACAAGTTACCTTCAAGCTGCTCACGAATCTGAGTTTCATCGGCATGGGGGTGACGAGAGCACAAATCAACTGCACTCATGACCATGCCTGGTGTACAAAATCCGCATTGCAATCCATGACACTCCTTGAAAGCGGCTTGCATGGGATGCAAGGTTCCATCCTTCTGTGCCAAGCCCTCAATGGTGGTGATGTGTGAACCCGCGGCTTGTAGCGCCAAAACGTTGCAAGACTTGATGCTTCTGCCGTCCATCAAAACGGTACAAGCCCCACACTGGGCCGTGTCACACCCAACATGGGTACCCGTCAGGTGCAATGACTCTCTTAGGGCTTGAACCAACAATGTATTGGGCTCTACATTGAGGGTCACCTCTTTTTGATTGACGTTCATCTTTAACTGCTGCATAACGGACTCCGAGATTGATAAATGAATGGTTCACCCCAAAACCTTCATCATTGAAAGTCTTGGTAAAAAGCGAAATAGGTAATACCCTAGTCAACTTTTAGATTTTGTGAAAGACGGAATTTTGAAGCCACTTCAAAACCCCATTGATCAAGTCTGATTCTGCATCAAAACGCAACTTTGGTTTGAACCCCTCAAATTCGTCAGTTTCACGACAGCTTAATCCCATCACGAGCCCTTTCCCTTGCCTTTTTGGGGTCTTGAGAGGGCACAAATGCAGCTGTGAAACGCAAAAGCACTTCTCGGGGTTTAAAATCTAAGGTTCGCCTATTGAACTGAGCCCAACTGAGGGCTTGTCATTGGGCAGGCTTGAAAAGCCTTTCCCTTGAAGCCCTAAGGACAGATTTGCATGAACGCATTACTCAAGCTCTCCAAGTGGATTGACCACTTGACCGAACAATTCTCACATTTGGCAACCCTTTGCGTGCTTTTGGCCGCAGCCGTCTCAGCCCTGAACGCCTTTGTGCGTTACGGATTTGATTGGAGCTCCAACGCTTTTCTTGAAATTCAGTGGTATTTGTTTGCTGTGACGGTGATGCTGGGCGCCCCTTGGGTCTTGAAGCTCAACGAGCACGTGAGAGTGGATTTACTCTACAGCAAGTACAAAGGGTCCTGGCCCGTTTGGATCGATTTGATGGGTCTGTTGTTTTTCTTGCTTCCCGTGATGTCATTCATCGGCTGGCTCAGTTGGCCCTTGTTTTGGAACGCGGTGAGCAGTGGGGAGATGTCTGCCAATGCTGGAGGACTGCTCAGATGGCCTGTCATGCTCCTCTTGCCCCTTGGCTTTGGCCTGGTGTGCTTGCAAGGGCTGAGCGAGGTGATTAAGCGTGTGGCTCACTTGATGGGCCGCATTGAACTTGATTTGCACTACGAAAAACCCATGCAATAAGAAGAAAGAAATAACATGGAAATGCAAAACTTCGCACCCATCATGTTTGGCCTATTGGTCTTGGTGATGCTCATCGGCTTTCCCGTGGCCTTCTCTTTGTCTGCACTGGGACTGGGTTGTGGCCTCTTTGCCATTCAAATGGGATGGTTTCCTGCCAGTTTCATGGCCAACCTTCCCCTCAACGTTTTTGGCATCTTGAGCAATGATTTGCTTTTGGCCATCCCGTTTTTCACCTTCATGGGCGCCGTGCTTGAAAAATGCGGACTCGCAGAAGACATGCTCGACTCCATGGGGCAACTCTTTGGCCCTGTCAAAGGAGGCTTGGGTTACTCGGTCATCATCGTGGGCTTCATCTTAGGTGCCATCACAGGCACCGTTGCCGGTCAGGTCATCGCAATGGCATTGATCTCATTGCCTGTCATGATCCGGTATGGCTACAACATGCGCTACGCAACTGGCGTTTTGGCCGCCTCTGGCACCATCACTCAATTGGTACCACCTTCTTTGGTCTTGATCGTCATGGCTGATCAATTGGGTCGCTCTGTGGGCGACATGTACAAAGGCGCTTGGGGCCCTGCGATTTTGCAAGTCACGCTCTTTGCGCTCTACACCTTTGCCCTAGGTATCCTTAAGCCACAAGATGTTCCAGGTGTCCCCAAAGAGGCCCGCACTTTAAAGGGCTGGGCTTTGTGGTTCAAGTGCCTCAAAGGCATCATTCCATCAGCTCTGTTGATCTTCGCTGTGCTGGGCTCCATGGGAGGATTGCCGGGCATGAATACCGCCATCGCAACTCCTACCGAGGCTGGTGCGATGGGTTGCATGGGCGCCTTGCTCTTGGCTGCCATTCACGCCAGACTCACCAAATCGTTGGTTTGGGAAGCCATGTACAGCACCATGCGTTTGACAGCCATGGTGGTCTTCATCTTGATTGGCTCCAGAGTCTTCTCCATGGTGTTTCAAGGGGTTGACGGCGCCAAGTGGGTTGAGAGCATGTTGACAGGTTTGCCCGGCGGACAGGTGGGCTTTTTACTCGTGGTCAATGCCTTCATTTTCTTTTTGGCTTTTTTCTTGGACTTTTTTGAAATTGCATTCATCATCCTGCCCCTCTTGGGTCCAGTGGCCAACAAACTGGGCATTGACTTGGTGTGGTTTGGGGTGCTTTTGTGCGTGAACATGCAAACCAGCTTCATGCATCCCCCATTTGGTTTTGCCCTGTTTTACCTGCGTGGCATTGCAGACACCCTCTTCAAAGAGGGCCGTATTGCCAAGCCCATCGCCTCATCTGACATTTACATGGGCGCAATACCTTGGGTCATCATGCAACTCATCTTGGTGGTGATCGTCATTTTTGTACCTCAAAGTGTCACCCTCTTCATCGACAAAGAGGAGAAGATCGATTTGGACAAAGTGGTGATTGAAATGCCAATGGATACGCCCTTGAGCCCATCACCCGACGAGCAAAACCCTCTGGCTACTGAGCAAGCTCCAGAGAGCAACAACGCTCAAAAAGCCCCTGAGGACGATGAGCAAAAAAGAATGGAAGAACTCTTCAAAGTGAAGAAGTGAAAAAAATCCCTGATGCTCAGGACTCAACGTCTTTTGCACCAGGGAACCGTCTTCTACTACATAGCCTCTTGACCCTGAGGCCTTCAAGAGGCGCTTGGGGTCAAAAGGGGAGAGATGAAGATTACATTTTTTGCGCTTGCATGAAACGGTCAAACTCCGCTTCAGTAAAGCGGAACCACAAGTCTTGCTCGGCTCTGAATTTGATCCACTCGGTGTAGACTTTTTTCCAGTTCTCGTTCTTAGACGCGATCTCCTCGTAAAGACCCATGGCTTCTTTGTAAGCACCATTCATCACGTCTTTGGGGAATGCTTTGAGCTTGGTACCGGTGCCCACCAATTGCTTTAAGGCACCTGGATTATGGGTGTCATAACGCGCTTGAATGTTCACGTGAGCCACTGTAGAGGCTGCCTCTAAGATCGCTTTGTGATCCGCACTCAATGCATCGTAGGCTTTGTTATTCACAAACAAGTCTAACTGGGGGCCGCCCTCCCACCAGCCTGGGTAGTAGTAAAAGGGAGCCACTTTATTGAAATTGAGTTTCAAATCATCATAGGGTCCAATCCACTCGGCCGCATCAATGGTGCCTTTTTCAAGAGCGGGATAAATGTCTCCACCAGGCAAACTTTGGGGCACAACGCCCAATTTTTCCATGACCTTTCCACCCAAGCCACCACCAATGCGCATCTTCAAACCTTTGAGATCGGCCAAGGTCTTGATCTCTTTTCTGAACCAACCCGCCATCTGAGCGCCAGTATTACCCATGGTGAAATTCACGATGTTGTATTTTGCATAGAACTCTCTCATGAGTTTCATTCCAGGACCATCAAACATCCATGCGGTTTGCTGCCTTGAGTTCAAACCAAACGGAATACCGCAACCCAAGGCAAAGGTTTCGTCCTTGCCCGTGAAGTAGTAAGCAGCCGTGTGACAGCACTCCACAGAGCCTTGCTGCACGCCATCGACCACACCAAATGCTGGCATCAACTCACCAGCGCCGTGCACAGAAATCTCAAACTTTCCACCCGACATCTCTTTGACGGTTTTTGCAAAAAGCTCAGAACCACCAAACAAAGTATCCAAAGACTTGGGAAAACTGGAAGCCAGTCTCCAGCGAACTTGAGCCTGAGCGTGAACACTGGGCGCCACTGCGGCGGCCAAAATACCAGCCAAACCTGCATTTTTAATGACTAAACGACGATCCATGACTTTTTTCTCCTTGTAATTAAATCAATTCGCAAGCTTACACTCAAATGTGACTGCACATAAACTTTGATTTTATAGCGCCTCTTAAGCCCCGCTGACCGCGGGTTTACCCACGCCGGGCTTGTATAAAGGTGTTCTATGGCTTGGACAAGAGCTCGCCAAAGCGCGCTTCAATGCTGTGTTGAATGCCCTGGGCATCTAGACCTTCAAGAGACAACAATTTAGCAGGGTCCCCATGGTCGGTGAAAGCATCCTTGATCCCTAAATTGAGCACGGGCAAATGAAGCCCTGCGGCTTGAAGTGCCAATAACACGGCAGATCCTGCTCCTCCCAAAATTTGACCTTCCTCCACAGTCACCAAAGCCTCGTGGGTCTGCGCCACCCGAATCAACATCTCCGTGTCCAGTGGCTTTGCCCATCTCATGTTGATGACACTCAGATCCAAGGCTTCTGCCGCCTTCAATGCAGGATAGAGCAAGCTGCCAAAACAAAGCACAGCAACCCGTCTCCCAACTCGCCTCTCCTGGCCCTTCGCATAAGGCAAAGGCGTGAGGTCTTTGGTCACCTGGGCGCCGACACCCGCGCCACGCGTGTATCGCACCGCAACAGGATGATCCTGTTCATAGGCCGTGCACAGGAGTTGACGCAACTCTTGTTCATCCGCGGGAGTTGCCACACTCACATTGGGCACACACGACAAAAAGCCAATGTCAAAGACGCCCGCATGTGTGGGGCCATCTGCCCCCACGATCCCTGCTCGATCCAAAGCCAATACCATGGGTAATTTTTGCAGTGCTGCATCATGAATCAACTGATCATAGGCACGCTGCAAAAAAGTGGAATAAATCGCCACGACTGGCTTCATGCCTTCGCATGCCAAGCCAGCAGCAAAGGTGAGCGCATGTTGCTCGGCAATGCCCACATCGAAATACCGATCTGGGAATCGTCTCTCAAATTCAACCAAGCCAGAGCCCTCACGCATGGCTGGCGTGATGCCCACCAAGCGCGCATCTGCATGAGCCATGTCACACAGCCACTCACCAAAAACTTGGGTAAAGGTTTTGGGTTGAGGTTGCTGGGTCGCCACCAAGCCCTTGGCAGGATCGAATTTGCCCGGTCCATGATAAGCAATCGGATCGGCCTCAGCCAGCCCATAACCTTGCCCCTTTTTGGTCACCACGTGCAAGAACTGAGGCCCCTCTAAGCGCCTTATGTTCTCAAGTGTCGGCACCAAAGAATCCAGATCATGGCCATCAATGGGGCCAATGTAGTTGAATCCAAACTCTTCAAATAAAGTGGCGGGGACGATCATCCCTTTGGCATGCTCTTCGATCCGCTTGGCCAACTCAAATAAGGGCGGTGCGCCTTTTAGAACTTGCTTGCCCACTTGCTTGGCAGCCGAATAAAAACGACCACTCATCAATTGCGCCAAGTATCGGTTCAATGCGCCCACAGGAGGACTGATGGACATGTCGTTGTCATTCAAGATCACCAATAAATTGACCTTTGAGACACCCGCGTTGTTAAGGGCCTCAAAGGCCATGCCCGCCGTCATCGCGCCGTCCCCAATGATGGCGACCGCACGGCGGTCCTCACCTTTGATTCGAGCGGCCTCAGCCATTCCGAGTGCAGCCGAGATGCTTGTCGAAGAGTGGGCTGTACCAAAGGCGTCAAATTCGCTTTCATCTCGCTTGGGAAAACCACTCAAACCGCCCAACTGTCTGAGTGTTGACATGCGGTCTTTGCGACCGGTCAAAATCTTGTGTGAATAGGTTTGATGCCCCACATCCCAAACCAACCGGTCCTGAGGGGTGTCAAAGACATAGTGCAAAGCCAAGGAGAGCTCCACAGTTCCCAAGTTCGAGCTCAAGTGTCCGCCCGTTTTGGCCACACTCTCAAGTAAAAAGGTCCTCAATTGCGAAGCCAAGGGTTTGAGTTGTGCACGGCTCAAACGCCTCACATCCTCCGGACCATGGATCGCACCCAGTAAATCTTCCATTTCAACTCTTTCTGTGAACCACAAGTTGAGCCAGCGCACTCAAAGCCTGCGTGTGCTTGAGACCACTTTGACTCAATTGATCCAACGCCTCGTCATACAAACCCAATGCGTAGCCTTTGGCGCCCTCTAGACCCATGAGAGCCACAAAATTGGGTTTGTCATTCAATGCATCCTTGCCCGGTGTTTTACCCAATGTTTTGGCGTCAGAGACAACATCTAAAACATCGTCAATGACTTGAAAGGCGAGGCCCAATTTTTCAGCAAATGTGGTTAAAAATTGTGCACAGTGTTGCCACTGCCCATTGTCTAAACTTGAACAAGCCGCCCCCATGAGGACACTCGCTCTGAGCAAGGCGCCCGTTTTCTTGGCGTGCATGAGCTCCAACTGAGTTTGACTGAGTTGCAAGCCAACACTGGAGAGATCGATCGCTTGCCCGCCGCACATGCCTTTGAGGCCCGCAGCACGGCTCAAAATTCGACAAAGCCGCGCCTGTATGACCTCGCCCACCTCCTCAGACTCAGGGGTGATCACTTCAAACGCCAAAGTTTGAAGCGCATCTCCACACAAAAGGGCCATCGATTCCCCAAACTTTACATGCACGGTGGGCAATCCTCTACGCAACACGTCGTTGTCCATGCAGGGCATGTCATCATGGACCAAAGAATAGGCATGCACCATCTCAAGTGCACAAGCCGCGCGCAACGCGGCTTGCTCCAAATCGAGCCTAGGAGTGTGACCATCAAACTCCCGCATGGCCTCTCGTGCAGCCAAACACAACAAGGGACGCAGTCGCTTGCCACCCCCCAAAAGAGCATGTCTCATGCTCTCAAACAAAGCTTGGGGCTCAAAGGGTTTGAGCCACTCTTGCATGGCCAAGTCAATTCTTCTGAGCTCTTGCTCGCTCCAGCCACCCCAATCGAAGGACTGAACTTGACTCATTCACCAACCCCCGTCAAAGGCTTCAATTGCCCTTCGTCCAAACGTTTGATTTGATCCTCCAAGCTTGAGAGCTTGTCACGGCAAAACGTCAACAGCTGCGAGCCTCGCTCATACGCCACCAGCAACTCATCCAAAGGCAATTGAGCCGCTTCCATTTGGCGCACCAAGTCCTCAAGCTCCAGCACAGCCAGCTCATAGGTCTCAGGCAAGGGATGTTCCTTGGAGGGGGTACTTTTAGATTTAGGCATAAATAAAGGCAAAAAATAGAGACCCTTAGAGGAGATCCTTCAGAACGCTCAAACTCTATCAACACCGAGTCCAAAGGACTCGACAAAAAAGGGCCACAGGTACCGATGTTAAATCATCCTGCACCACCAAGGGGATTGGCGCACTGCAAAAGCACATTGGGCATGATTTTTTTATCGCCTGCTCTCCCTTTCACAGACCCAACTGTAGAGCCAAGCATGCAAAAAAACGACACCCCATCACCGCCCAAAGACAAACACTTGGGCGAGCTCAATGCCTTGGGGCCACAAAACACGGGGCTTTGGGATGTTTAAAGACAGCATTCGCTCCCCAAAAAGACGAATCTAAATATATAATGCAAGGTTCCCCCGGAATATTCCCGGTTTTTTCAGTATCTCCCTGTGGGGAGTCTTTAGGTCAGGTCCCTATGTCTGATTTAAGTCTTCAACTGCAGCAGGCGCACAGCCAACTTCCAGTCGAGAGTTATTTTGATCAAGCGCTCTATGAGCGTGAGATGGATTTGCTTTTCTCAAAAGGCCCGCGTTATGTGGGTCATGAGTTAAGTGTTCCCGAAATCGGAGATTACCAAACCCTTAACCACGAAGGTGAGGGCCGTGTTCTCGTTCGCACGTCTAAGGGCATTGAGTTGCTCTCCAACGTTTGCAGACACCGACAAGCGATCATCCTCAAAGACCGAGGAAACTTGAACGCTCAAAGCTTGAATTCAGGAGGCAATATTGTCTGCCCAATTCACAGGTGGACGTACTCTGACCAGGGCACACTCATTGGTGCGCCCCACTTTGCGCACGATCCTTGTTTGAATTTAGCCCAATACCCTTTGCAAAATTGGAATGGCTTGCTCTTTGAATCCAGCGGCAGAGATGTCAATTTGGATCTCGCCGCCATGGGCCCCAGGGGTCAACTCGACTTCACTGGATACCAACTCGCCAAAGTTGAAATGCATGAGTGCAATTACAACTGGAAAACATTTGTCGAAGTCTATCTAGAGGACTATCACGTGGGCCCCTTCCACCCTGGCTTGGGTCAATTTGTGGCTTGCGATGACCTCAAGTGGGAGTTCAAACCCGAGTTCTCTGTACAAACGGTCGGCGTGGCGCACAAACTGAGCAAATCAGGTAGCGCTGTCTATGACCGGTGGCAAAAAGCCCTCATGAACTTCTCCAAAGGTCAAGCCCCGTCTCAAGGCGCCATTTGGCTCACCTACTACCCCCACATCATGGTGGAGTGGTACCCCCATGTGCTCACCGTCTCGACCTTGTGGCCCATGGGCCCACGAAAGACGCTGAACAAAATTGAATTCTTCTATCCAGAGGAAATTGTGGCGTTCGAGCCTGAGTTCATTGCCGCTCAACAAGCCGCCTACATGGAAACTTGTACCGAAGACGATGAGATCGCCGAAAGAATGGATGCAGGCCGTTTGGCACTGATGAAACGCGGACAAAACGAAGTAGGACCCTATCAAAGTCCCATGGAAGACGGTATGCAGCACTTCCATGAGTGGTACCGCGAAAAGCTCAAGTACTGAGCCCCCACAAACTTTTTGGCTTTTTTATGACCAACGCTCACTTTGACACCCTCATTGGAGCTCCTCAGCTTGCCGCTTTGATGAGCGAACAACACGCTCAGCAAAGCACTCCCAAAGCTCTCGTGATTTTTGACGTGAGCCACGACCTGGGAGACCCTGCTTGGGGTCGCAAACAGTATGAAAATGCTCACATCCCCGGCGCCTACTATGCCGATTTATCCCTCCACCTGAGTGCACATCCCCCAACTCCCCAGCTCAATGCCGGCAGACACCCCTTGCCCACCAGGGAGGCATTTGCCAAGTGGCTGAGTCACTTTGACATTGACCCTAGCACCCAAGTGGTGGTCTACGACAGAAACAACATGAATTTTTGCGGACGCCTTTGGTGGATGCTGAAATGGTGCGGTCACTCTCGTGTGGCCATTTTGGATGGTTCTTTCAACGCGTGGACCCATTCCCAAGTCAAAGTTGAGAGTGGGCACAATGAGCCCCCTCCTGTCCCATCAAAAGCCTTTGAATTGCACCCTCCACTCCTGGAGTGGGTTTCAACCGAAGTGGTACAAAACAAGCTAAAGGATGGACAAACCCTCATCGATGCAAGAGCGCCTCAGCGTTACCGCGGTGAGACCGAGCCCCTGGACCCCCAAGCCGGACACATTCCTGGTGCATTGAACAGACCCTTTGGACTCAATTTGAACGAGCAAGGATTTTTCAAACCTGCGGAAACTTTAAGGCAAGAGTTTTTAAATCTCTTGGATGGTCGCGACCCCGCAAGCGTCGTTCACCACTGCGGAAGTGGCGTGAGTGCGGTACCCAACATTCTCGCCTTTTACCTATCTGGGCTGGGTGCATCCAAACTCTACGCAGGAAGTTTTAGTGAATGGAGCAGAACACCTGGACTGCCCGTTGAACAAGGCGGTTGAGTCCCAAACCCAAGTGTGAGACACCACACCAAGGGTGAGACACAACATCAAGGGGGGCTTTCAGCTCCTCATCTGCCTTAGCTCAACCAATGAATGCTTGCTTGAACCCAAATCATGCCGGCAAAGAGCCAAGCAATTTGGGCCAGAGTTGATTTGGCATTGAGCCTTTTTTGCAATTGGGGAATCAAATCCGCCAAGGCCACGTAGAGGTAACTGCTAGAGGCGATGCACAAAATAAAGGGCACGATTGCCTCGCGTCCCTCTAACAACAAAAACGCAATCTCTCCACCCAAACAGGTCACGGCCCCCGATAGCATGAGCTTGATGAGGGCTCGACTTCTGCCACTTGGGTTTTGAGACAAAACCACCAAGTCTCCCATGTGATGCGGGATCTCATGCGCCAACACAGCCGCTGTGGCAGCCCAGCCCAAACCCAAATTGGCCATGAACGCACCTGCCACGAGCATACCGTCACCAAAAGCGTGAACACTGTCGCCGAGCAAGACAGACCAACCCCCTTGCCTAAAAGCCGAGGAGGTGCTGTGCTCGTGTTGAGACTCACTGTGCGCTGAATGAGAATCCCCGTGTTCATGGTGACCATGATGAGCGTGCCCCATATCATGGGAATGCTCATGCCCGTGGTGCCACAATTCGGCTTTGTCCAACAGGAAGAAAAAAATCAACCCAATCAAGAGTGCAATGAACAAAGACTGAGGGGATACGTCTGATGCAAAGGCCTCTGGTAACAAATGCAAAAAAGCGGTTGCCAGTAAAGCACCTGCTGCCAAACTCAACATGTGCTGCTGGTAGCGATTGAGCAAAGCACGTGACAAACACCAAGCCAGCAACACGCTTCCTACCCCACACACCATGGTGCCCAAGAAAATGATCAACATCAACACTTCGAATCCTCGTGCTTAAAGCCAACGCTTAAACCAAGAGGAAGCTTGCTCCCATCCTTGCTTGGCAGCTTGGGGTTCATAACTGGCTCTGTAATCAGCGTGAAAGGCATGCCCCGCGTTGGGGTAGACCAAAATTTGAGACTTTAAAGCCGCTTGAACACCGGAGGCTGCAGCGGCTGCCAAAGCAGCCCTCATGCTGTCCACAGAGGACTGGGGAATGCTCTCATCGTTTTTGCCGTACAACCCCAACACCGGAGCCTTCAGGCTTTTGACCAAGTCAATCGGTTGGTAAGGGGTCAATGTAGAGTGCTCACCCTCGAGACGACCGTACCAAGACACCGCTGCTTTGAGTGCAGGATTGTGAGCAGCATATAACCAAGACATGCGCCCTCCCCAACAAAATCCATTGACCCCCAAACGCTTTGCATCGGCTCCGTGCAAGCCCGCCCAAGTCACGCAAGCATCTAAATCCCCCATCACTTGTGCATCGGGAACCTTTGAGACCACCTCCTGCATCAACTGCGCAAGCGTTGCATACTCGCTGGGCTCACCTTGCCGTGCAAAGAGTTCTGGAGCCAAAGCACAATAGCCCAAACGTGCCCAACGCCTGGCGACATCTGCAATGTACTCGTGCACACCAAAAATCTCTGAAACCACCAACACCACAGGCCAGTTTCTGCCCTCAAGAGGATGCGCCACATACACGGGGAATTTAAATCCATCGCGCTCCAGCATCACCTCTGCAGTGTGCAAGCCAGCGCTGGAAGTGTTGATCGCAGTTTGAGCCATGATGGGGTAAGAGGCCAAGGCGTAGCCCAGCCCAGCCGCGGTTTTGAGCACAGCTCGGCGTGTTTTAACAGATGACAAGTGGGTTAGATCAGCGTTCACAAAAAATCTCTCTTCATGTTTTGAACTCAAACGCCTCAATGCGCCTCATCCCAATTCGCTCCAAAGCCCAACTCGGCAATGAGGGGTACACGCAACTCAGCAACACTTGCCATGATGGAGGGGATCTCTTGTTTGACCCACTCCAGCTCATCGCCTGGCACCTCAAAGACCAACTCATCGTGCACTTGCATGATCATGCGAGTTTGACGGCCCTCTTGGTCGAGTGTTTTTTGCACCTTGACCATGCTCATTTTGATCAAGTCAGCAGCGGTACCCTGCATGGGCGCGTTGATCGCTGCACGCTCAGCCCCAGAGCGGCTTGGCCCATTTGGGGAGTTGATCTCGGGCAAATACAAACGCCTTCCAAAAACGGTTTGCACATACCCCCGACTCTTGGCCGACACACGAGTCGCCTCCATGTAAGTCTTCACGCCAGAGAAGCGATCAAAATAACGCTCGATATAGGACTTTGCGGACGCGTTGTCGATTCCCAGTGCACGCGCCAAACCAAAAGCACTCATGCCGTAGATGAGGCCAAAATTGATCACCTTGGCGTAACGCCTTTGCTCTGAGCTCACCTCTTGGGGAGGAATGCCAAAGATCTCACTGGCCGTGGCCCGGTGAACATCCACCCCTTCCTTGAAGGCCCTCAAGAGCGCTTCGTCCTCACTGATGTGCGCCATGATGCGCAACTCAATTTGGGAGTAATCGGCACTTGCAATCACACTCCCCTTGGGGGCCACAAAGGCCTCGCGCACCCGTCGACCTTCAGGAGTTCGGATGGGGATGTTTTGCAAATTGGGGTCGTTGCTGGAGAGTCGACCTGTGACCGCCACCGCCTGAGCGTAATGGGTGTGAACGCGTCCTGTTCGTGGGTTGGCCAAACTGGCCAACTTGTCGGTGTAAGTGCCCTTTAACTTGGAGAGCCCGCGGTGCTCTAAAATTTTTGCGGGCAAGGGGTAATCAAGCGCCAACTTCTCAAGCACCTCCTCGTCGGTGCTTGGGGCACCTTTGGCGGTCTTTTTAACCACCGGCAAACCCAGTCGTTCAAAGAAAATCTCAGCAATTTGTTTCGGAGAATTCAAGTTGAATTCGCCTTGTGCTATGGCATGCGACTCCATCTCCAAGGTGTGAATCCTCTCACCCAGTGCCAAGCTTTGTGCGGCCAGTGTGGGCGCATCGATCAACACACCATTTCTCTCGATTCGGTACAAAGCCTCGCTGCTCTCGATCTCCAGCTCGTAGATGCCTCTCAAGTCATCGTGACTTTGCAAAATAGGCCACAAGCGTTGATGAACCTCCAGGGTCATTTGAGCATCCTCACAGGCATACTGCGTGGCTTTGTCTAAACTCACATTTGCAAATGGAATTTGTTGAGCCCCTTTGCCGCACAAGTCCTCATAAGACAAGCCCTTGCGCCCCAAATGGCGCTCGGCCAAACTCTCGAGACTGTGGCGTTTGTGAACCTCCAGCACATAGCTTTGAAGCATCGTATCGTGTTGATACCCCTGCACTTCAATGCCATGATTGGCAAACACATGGCGATCGTATTTGATGTGTTGACCCAATTTTTTACAAAGAGGATTCTCTAGCCAAGGCTTTAGCCGCTCCAGTACTCGTTCACGCTCGAGTTGTACCTCGCCCTCTCTCAGGGTATGGGCAAGCGGGACGTAGGCTGCGTGAGTGCTTTCCACACAAAAACTCAAACCCACAATCTTGGCATTCATCTCGACCAATGAATCGGTCTCCGTGTCCAAGCTCACCAAAGGAGCGACCTCCAAGAGAGCGCACCAACGCTCCAACTCCTCCCAAGTGGTGATGCACTCGCACACACACATCGCATCTTGGGCTTGCCCCTTGGAGACTTCTCCAAAGAGGTCGGACTGGGCCTCATCGGCTGCATTGGGTCGCTCCTCTTGCGCCGTTGAATGGGCTCCTGGATGGGTTTTGCCGTCCCTGATGTTTTTAACCAACCCCTTAAAGCCGTGCGCTTCATAAAAGGTCAACAACTCCTCACGACTCGGCTCTTGAAGTCGCAAATCGTCAAGCGCTGGCAAAGAAGGCAATACCGCTTGGAGATCGCAATCGGTCTTGATGGTCACCAGCTTTTTTGCCATGGGCAACCAATCCAAAGACTTCCTCAAATTTTCTCCAACCACTCCACTGATCTCTTGAGCGTGCTCGACCACGCCTTGCAAACTGCCATATTGAGTCAACCATTTAACGGCCGTCTTGGGCCCGACTTTGGGCACGCCAGGCACATTGTCCACTGCATCTCCAACCAGCGCTTGATAATCGATCATGAGCTCAGGAGGCACACCAAACTCTTGGGTGACACCTTGAACATCCCGTTTTTTATTGTTCATGGTGTCCACAATGGTGATGCGCTCTTGAACCAATTGACTGAGATCTTTGTCCCCACTGGAGATGATCACCTCATGACCATGGGCAGCTGCCATTTTGGCCAAAGTGCCAATCACATCATCGGCCTCAACACCTGTGACATTCAAGATGGGCCAACCCAAGAGCCGAACCACCTCATGAATGGGCTCGATTTGAGCGCGCAAATCATCGGGCATGGGTGAGCGATGGGCCTTGTAATCGGGATACCACTCATCTCTAAAAGTGGGTCCCTTGGCATCAAATACGCAAGCCGCGTGAGAAGATGGGTAGTCTTTTTTCAAACTCTCCATCATGTTGATCATGCCGCGAATGGCGCCTGTGGGTGCACTTTGTGCGTCTCCAGGCTTGGCCCTGAGGTCGGGCATGGCATGAAATGCACGGTAAAGATAACTCGAACCGTCAACCAACAGCAACAATGGGGGGGTTTCTTGTGTCATCCCTACATTTTGCCCTTCTTTGCACTCAAGATCGATCAATCGCCCCATAAATAGAGCCCTCAAAGCGTTAAAAATATCTACCCCATTTCACGTCCAAAGCCCCCTTGACCCCTCTACAATCGGTTGAAGGCATTGAACGCTCTCCTTTGAGTGTTCATTTGAGACCCACAAGATGAACCTCTTTGTATATTTTTAAAGCCAACTTTTTGCTCCTACATTGCCATGGCTGTTTTCACCCAAGTCACCCACGATCAGGCTCAGTCTCTCTTGGATCACCTCCAATTGGGACAACTCACCGAACTCAAAGGCATTCAAGGCGGCATTGAGAACACCAATTACTTTTTAACTTCCACAGAGGGATCCTTTGTTCTGACTTTGTTTGAACGATTGAGCGCACAAGAGCTGCCTTTTTATTTGCACCTGATGCGACACTTGGCTGTGAGGGCCATTCCCGTTCCCAAGCCCATGGAGAACGATGCAGGACAAATCCTCTTTGAAGTGGCAGGCAAACCCGCTGCCTTGGTCAATCGGCTCAAAGGCTCAAGTGAACTCCAGCCCACCTCCCAACATTGTCAAATCGTGGGTGACATGCTGGCTCGAATGCACCTGGCTGGAAGAGATTTCGAGCTCACCCAACCCAACCTGAGAGGTTTGAGTTGGTGGACACAAACGGTCCCTCAAATTCTAGAATTCCTGACCCCTGAGCTCTCACAACTCTTACTGCAAGAACTCGCCTTCCAAGTGGATCTGAGCCAACAACCCGTCTTCAAAAGCTTGCCCAAAGGGCCCGTTCACGCCGACCTCTTTCGGGACAATGTCATGTTCGATGAGGATCAATTGAGTGGATTCTTTGACTTTTACTTTGCAGGCGTTGACACTTGGATTTTTGATTTGGCCGTGTGTCTGAACGATTGGTGCATTGATCTCAAAACAGGCCACTTCGAGCCCACGCGCTTGCATGCGTTTTTAAAGGCTTATCACCGCGTTCGCCCTTTAAGCGCCTCTGAGAGAGCGCTCATCAACCCCATGCTGCGCGCAGCTGCGTTGCGTTTTTGGATCTCTAGGCTTTGGGATCTTCACTTGCCAAGAGAAGCCAACTTACTGAAAGCACACGATCCCAAGCACTTTGAGCATGTTTTAAAAGCCCGAATTGAGCAACCCATTCGCATTGAACAGCTCCTGGGCCACTGATCCACCCCCCTCATGACCCACAAGAGCTCGCTTGCACCCCATCACACCTTTTTGATTTTGAATCAATGAAATTAAACATCGTTCCTGCGCGAACTGGCCTTGTATGGGTTAGAGAAGGCATCTCCACCTTCTTTCGCCAGCCCATCGCGCTCACAGGCCTGTTTTTGATGTTCATGGCGCTGATGTCCCTCTTGTCCTTGATACCCGTGTTGGGTGGCGTGCTCGGACTGTTCTTTGTGCCTTGCGCGACCCTGGGCCTTATGGCGGCAGCCCAAGAGGCCCATGCGGGCAAATTCCCTCGCCCCCTCACTCTCTTCACCGCTTTTCGCGCTGGCCCCTCCAAATCCAAACAAATGCTCGTCCTAGGGGTTTGGTATTCAATTGGCTTTTTAGCACTGCTGGCTCTGTCTACAACCATTGACGGGGGAAGCTTTGCGAAAGTCTATTTGGTAGGCAATGAACTCACCAAAGAGACGGTACTCCAAAGCGATTTCCAAAGAGCCATGTGGGTGACGTTGGCCTTGTACGTTCCTTTTTCTTGCCTCTTTTGGCACGCCCCAGCCTTGGTTCACTGGCACGGTATTGCAGTCCCCAAAAGTATCTTTTTCTCATTCATTGCCTGCCTGTCCAATTGGAGAGCCTTTGTCATGTATGCCTTGACATGGAGTCTGCTCTTTGGGTGTGCGGCGGCTGGCCTTGGGCTCCTATCCAGCGCTTTTGATCAAGCCGCATGGGTTGAGGAGCTCTTGCTGCCCGTGATATTGATCCTGGCATCGATGTTTTTCACCTCCGCTTTTTTCAGCTTCAAAGACTGTTTCAGCACAGATGTCATTTTGGCCTGAGCTCAGAAACTCCCAGAGACTCCCGACCACGAGCACCCAGCCTTTCTCAGGGCTAATCTTGAATGGGTGTGAGCTTGGCCACACTCAAAGCCAACCACTTCACACCATGGCGAGGAAAATTCACCTGTGCTCTGGCGTCATCGGCCAAGCCCTCCAGAGCCAAAACCGTGCCTTCACCAAACTTGGTGTGAAAGACTCTCATCCCCAGTGCCAACCAATCATGGGGGCTTTGGGTCGCAGCTTTGGCCCTTTGGATGGGTAAGGTTTGCTTGAACGCATCCTCAGAGGCGTTTGCACGCGAAGGCCAAGAAGGCCCGCTCTTGCCTCTGGAATACTCATTGGAGCCATAGCTTGAAGCCCCCGCTCTTGGCGAGAAGGACTGGGGTGCCTTGCTCGAGCTGATCCACTTCAAGGTGTGCTCTGGCATTTCGTCATAGAAACGACTGCGAATATTGAATCTGGTTTGACCATGAAGCATGCGGGTTTGAGCATGACTCAAGTACAAACGCTTTCTGGCCCGAGTGAGAGCCACATACATTAAACGCCTCTCCTCTTCTAGCCCTTGTGTGGTGTTGAGTGAGTTCTCATGGGGAAAAAGCCCCTCCTCCAACCCAGTGATGAACACACAGTCAAACTCCAATCCTTTGGCCGCATGAACGGTCATCAATTGAATGGCGTCTTGCCCCGCTTGGGCTTGGTTGTCCCCAGACTCCAGTGCCGCGTGTGACAAAAATGCCGCCAACGGCGACAAAGTCTCTCCTGTATCAAAGTTCACCCAAGCCCCGCTTTGTGCCTCCGAGGAGGGAGGCAAGTCAATGCGCTCAACACCGGGTACATAGTCATGCATTCCAAATTCAGCCACCCCTTGTACACCAGGCGCATCTTTTCCAAACCCTTCTTGGGTCACAAAGCTCTCAATCGCATTGACCAATTCATTCAAGTTCTCAATGCGATCTTGACCCTCGCGCTCACCTTGGTAGTATTCAATCAGGCCACTTTGATCGAGCACCATCTCCATGATCTCTCTCAACGTGAGACCCTGCATTTGCTCTCTCATGACATCGATCTTGGCAACAAATGCCTTTAAGTTCACACCCGCCTTGCCCCCCACTTGGTCAAGGGCTTGGTGCAAAGAGGAACTTGATTTGAGCGCCACGTCTTGGAGTTGCTCAAGTGTTCTGGCCCCAATGCCTCGAGGCGGGAAATTCACCACTCGAACAAATGAGGTGTCATCATTGGGATTCTCAAGCAGCCTTAGATAGGCCAGAGCGTGCTTGATCTCCGCGCGCTCAAAAAACCTCAACCCGCCATAGACGCGGTAGGGAATAGAGGCGTTAAAGAGAGCACTCTCAATGACTCGACTTTGAGCATTGCTGCGGTACAAAAGGGCAATGTCTGAACGGGTTGTAGCGCCACGGGCTGGATCATTTTGCCCCTCTCTCAACAAGTGACGAATCTCCTCCACCACCCATTGCGCCTCCTCGTAATCACTGGCAGATTCCACCACCCTCACCAACTCTCCAAGGCCTTGGTCGGTGCGCAAGTTCTTGCCCAAGCGCTCACTGTTGTTCTCAATCAAAGCATTGGCCGTATCCAAAATGGCGCTGGTGGATCGATAATTTTGCTCCAACTTGATTTGGTGCTGAACTTTGTATTCACGCACAAAATCGGCCATGTTGCCTACACGAGCACCCCTAAAAGCGTAAATACTCTGGTCATCATCTCCCACGGCAAAAATAGCACTCTCAGGTCCACACAGCATTTTGATCCAGGCATACTGGAGTTGATTGGTGTCTTGGAACTCGTCGATCAAAATGTGCTTGAAACGCCTTTGGTAGTGCTCTCTGAGAGCGGGTTGATCTCTCAAAATCTCATAGGAGCGGAGCATGAGCTCTGCAAAATCAACCACCCCTTCCCTTTGACACTGGTCTTCGTAGAGTTGATAAAACTCTATTTTTTTCATTCCATCCGCATCAAAAGCGGTCAAATCCGAGGGACGCTTTGCCTCTTCCTTGGCTCCGGCAATGAACCACTGAAGCTGCTTGGGCGGGAAACGCTCGTCATCGAGTTGGTGCTGCTTACAAAGGCGCTTGATCGCGGAGAGCTGATCTTGAGTGTCCAAGATCTGAAAGCTTTGAGGTAAATTGGCCAACTTCCAATGGGCTCGCAGCAAACGATTGCAAAGACCGTGAAAGGTCCCCATCCAAAGACCTCGAACATTCAATGCCAACATGGAACTCAACCGGGTGAGCATCTCCTTGGCCGCCTTGTTTGTAAAAGTCACGGCGAGCACACCGGCTGGTGTGATTTGCCCTGTCTGCATCAACCAAGCAATCCGAGTGGTGAGCACCCGAGTCTTTCCCGAGCCAGCACCTGCCAAAATCAAAGCATGGGCTTGGGGCAAGGTCACTGCACTCAATTGTTCAGGATTCAAGCCCTGCATCATTTGAGAGGACACGCCCCCTGAAAAACCCCAGTTGTGTTGAGCAGGCACGTCCTCATGGAGGGGGTGCACAGATTGTGATGTGGTGTTTTCGCTCTCGCGGACTTCGATGGGCTTGTTCATCCCTTGATTTTAGGCTCCACAGACCCACTCCTTGTCACTCCAAAGTCCCAAGAATCAGAAAAAAGAAAAACTTATGTTCTAGCTCTTGTGCATTCTGTGCTGGGAATCGTAAAAAGCTTTAACAAAGGGGTAGAATAAATCACCGGGCCCAAGATTTCTTGTGCCCGGTTTTTTTGTGCCTCCTCACAATCCACATCTCGAGCTCTTGACCATGGAAATCTTTGATTACGACAATATTTTGCTCTTGCCTCGCAAATGCCGAGTCGAGAGTCGTTCTGAGTGCAATACCGAAGTGACCCTTGGATCACGAACGTTTCGCATTCCAGTCGTTCCAGCCAATATGAAGACCGTGGTCAACGAGAGTCTTTGCGAATGGCTGGCGCAAAACGACTACTTTTACGTCATGCACCGATTTGACCTAGATAATGTGGCGTTTGTGCGTCGCATGAAAAACTTGGGCCTTTTTTCATCCATCTCTTTGGGCGTCAAAGCAGCTGACCATGCCACAGTGGATCAACTGGCCAAAGAGGGATTGAGCCCAGACTACGTGACCATTGACATTGCCCATGGCCACGCCGACAGCGTTCAAAAAATGATTGGCTACCTCAAGAGCAAACTCCCCAACACCTTTGTGATTGCCGGAAATGTAGGTACACCTGAGGCTGTGATTGACCTAGAAAACTGGGGAGCAGATGCAACCAAAGTGGGTATTGGCCCTGGCAAGGTCTGCATCACCAAACTCAAAACTGGATTTGGCACGGGCGGCTGGCAACTCTCTGCCCTCAAGTGGTGTGCCCGTGTGGCCACCAAGCCCATCATTGCTGACGGGGGCATCAGAGAACATGGGGACATCGCCAAGAGTATCCGCTTTGGCGCCACTTTTGTGATGATTGGCTCCATGCTCGCCGGTCACGAAGAAAGCCCTGGACTGACGGTTGAACAAAACGGCACCCGCTACAAAGAGTACTACGGCTCAGCAAGTGACTTTAACAAAGGCGAATACAAGCACGTCGAGGGCAAACGCATTTTGGAACCCATCAAGGGTAAGCTTGCAGACACTTTGAGAGAAATGCAAGAAGACATTCAAAGCTCTATTTCATATTCAGGCGGTGTCAAACTCAACGACATTCGACGCGTGAATTACGTGATTTTGGGTGGAGACAATGCAGGTGAACACCTGCTCATGTGACCCTTCCACCAAGAAGAGGCACCTTTGGCCCTCAAAGGCCAATCGAACTGGGATAAAAGCGCTCCAAGCGCAGGGGCTCTCTATGAGACCAGCGCTATGAATGGGGTACAGGGGCTCTGTTGCTTACCCCCGCTTGAGCGCTCTTTGAAGCAATCCCATTCTCATGAACCTGAGGGGTGATGGAGAAAACAACTGAGGCGTGATCCTCGAGTTGAATGGGTGAGAGTCGACCCAAATAGATTTCCTCCTGGCCCCCCTGAAAGGTCCAAGAAAAGGAGAACTCCACATCTGAGTTTCCATCCAAACACAAATTCAAATACCCCAACACGGCGGGCTGCTGCTTGTGAGAGAACAAATTGAGAAAGGTACCTTGCGCCTCCTCTCTGATCTCAGCTGGAATGAGCTCCAAACCCTTCTCAAAAAAGCACACAATTTGATAGGGATTGGCCCACAAGATGGCCTGATCCTCTTGGTTGGTCATCAGACCCATGAGCTTTTGGTATTGGGAAACTTCCTTCTTCAAATTCAGCAAATGATTTTCAGCGCGCACATACAGCTTGTAATTGGTTTGACTCGCCTTTAATAAAACCTTGGCCACATAACCCGATCTTTGAAGGTATTCAATCATGGCCACACACAGCATCAGAGTAGACAGGTTAACGATGATCAAGTAAATGTCTGAGACTGAGGGAATCGCAAAGGAATGATAGGGCTTGATGAAATAATAAAAGCCTGAAAAAGTTCCTAAAATCGAAGAGAGCAAACCATACATCCAGCCAAAATAAAAGGCACTCAGGACCACCGAAATATAAAAAAGTTGGAAGGGTAAATTGGGTTCGACCAATTCATGAATGGTCATTCGTATGGCAGTGGCCAAGCCCGTGAAGACAAAGCAAGCCAGCACCCCTAGCCAAACGGGTTTTGACTTGGACCATTCTGAAGCATTGTGTAGTAACATCAAAAGATGATAACTCAAAGTCACATCGATCTCAAAGCGGGAGCTCACGGCGTGCTTTTACTGCACGGGCTCTCGGGCAGCAACCTTGAAGTTTCCAGGTTGGCTCAAAGACTTCACCTTGAGGGATTCTCCGTATTTGCCCCCAACATTCAAGGCTACTGTTTTGAGACCGATTGCACCCCATACACTCAGTGGCTTGATTCGACGTGTGAGGCTTTTTTAAAGCTTAAAAAAGAGTGTGATACCGTCTCCGTTTGTGGACTCTCCATGGGTGCCACCCTGGCCTTGGCACTGTCCCAACACTTTGAAGACATCAACTCAATAGCACTCCTGGCGACTTGCATGGACTATGAAGGTTGGGCGGTCCCTTGGTACCAAGTTTTTCTGCCCATCTTGAATTTTCTGCCCTTTCAACTCAACATCGACTTTCATGAGGAACCCCCCTTTGGCGTCAAAAATGCTGAAATCAGATCCAAAATGCGTCACTCCTTGTTGAGAAAGAAGTACGCAGAAATCGGTGGCAACTCCATTCCTCTGAACAAAATTCAAGAGGGTTTGAAGTTGATCAACCAAACCAAAAAATTCATCGACTCGGTGCACTGCCCTGTGCTTGCGATCCATGCCATTGAAGACGAAATTTGCAGCCTCAGAGGTGCTGAGGAGATGTTTAACAAAATCAACTCCAAGAAAAAAGAATTCATTTACTTGGATGACAGCTACCACCTGATCACCATCGACAATCAAAGAAACTTGGTCTACTCTGAGACCACGCTTTTCATGAAAGATTGCGTGAATCAAAAACTAGGTATCGATTATTTCAAAAAGCCGCATTTGATTCACCCCGAGGCCATTCGCTTGGAGAATCGAGCATGAGCCTCTTTAGATTACAAAGTGTTTTTAGGTGCCCAGTTGAACTCAATGAAATTGAATTGATCAATCACGTTCACAAAATCAGATCTCTTGCAAAAGAAAAAGCCATCTCTGGACTCATCACCTACAGGGCCTCTATGTTTGCTTGTCTTGCAGAAGGACGCATGGCCAACATTGAAGCGTTCGAGCATTTTTTAACGATGAACTACAGCCTGCTAGACAAGAATACCCTGTCCATCTCAACTCGCAAGTACCCGGGTGTTCACATGCATTTTGTAAGCGACGAGTTCCCGATCGTCAATGACCCCATGGTCGATTGGTCCATTGAGGACAAGAAGTACAACTTTCCCTATGAGCTACTGGGTAAGATCCTCGAATTGAGCAAAAAAAGCTAAAAAAAAGATCGACATCAAAAGCATGATGTCGATCCTCTCGTGTGAAAGAGCTCCACACTCTAAGCTGTTGCACAGGGGGTGGTTCAAACCCCCTGCACTTTGAGCTTAGACCTTTTCTGCTACTTTTTGATAGCTCTCGATTTGGTCAAAATTCAAGTACTTGTAGATTTCTGCGCTTTTGGAGTTGATCACTCCAATGTCAGTCAAGTACTCTTCGCGGGTTGGAATGCGACCCAGTTTTGAACAAATGGCAGCCAACTCAGCAGAGCCCAAATACACAAAAGTGTTTTTACCCAAACGATTGGGGAAGTTGCGAGTGCTGGTGGACATCACTGTGGCGCCCTCTTTCACCTGCGCTTGGTTACCCATGCACAATGAACATCCAGGCATCTCCATGCGCGCGCCAGCATTGCCAAACACGCCGTAGTGACCTTCCTCGCTCAGTTGCTCTGCATCCATTTTGGTTGGCGGTGCCATCCAAAGCTTCACAGGAATGTCTCTCTTGCCTTCGAGCAACTTGGATGCAGCTCTAAAGTGTCCAATATTGGTCATGCAAGAACCGATGAAGACTTCATCGATTTTTGAACCAGCGACATCCGAAAGGGTCTTGGCATCATCTGGATCGTTGGGGCAGCAAACAATGGGCTCCACGATTTCAGCCAAATCAATCTCAATGACTGCAGCGTACTCAGCATCCTTGTCGGCTTGCAAAAGATTAGGCTTCTCAAGCCAAGCTTCCATCGCTTTGATGCGGCGCTCAATGGAACGCGCATCTTGGTAACCTTGAGCAATCATGTTCTTGAGCAAAACGATATTGCTGTGCAAGTATTCGATCACGGGCGCTTTGTCCAAATGCACAGTACATCCAGCAGCAGAGCGCTCTGCGGAGGCGTCAGACAATTCAAACGCTTGCTCAACCTTCAAATCGGATAAGCCTTCGATTTCCAAAATTCGGCCAGAGAAAATGTTTTTCTTGCCCTGCTTCTCAACAGTCAAGAGCCCTTGCTTGATGGCATACAAAGGAATGGCATGCACCAAATCTCTGAGCGTCACACCAGGCTGCATCTTGCCTTTGAAACGAACCAACACAGACTCGGGCATGTCGAGTGGCATCACGCCAGTTGCAGCAGCAAAGGCGACCAAGCCAGATCCGGCGGGAAAGCTAATGCCGATGGGGAAACGGGTGTGTGAATCTCCACCTGTACCCACTGTATCGGGCAACAACATGCGGTTGAGCCAAGAGTGAATGATGCCGTCCCCAGGCTTCAAGGAGATACCTCCCCTGTTGCTCATAAAGTCAGGCAACTCATGGTGCATTTTCACATCGATGGGCTTGGGGTAAGCAGCGGTGTGGCAGAAGGACTGCATCACCAAATCTGAAGAAAATCCCAAGCAAGCCAAGTCTTTCAATTCGTCGCGTGTCATGGGACCGGTGGTGTCTTGTGAGCCCACTGAAGTCATCTTGGGTTCACAGTAAGTACCGGGCAATACGCCTTGACCTTCAGGCAAGCCACAAGCACGACCCACCATTTTTTGCGCAAGGGTGAAACCCGTTTTCTTGGCAGCTGGAGCAGCAAAGGTTCTGAAAAGTGTGGAAGGGGGAAGCCCCAAAGCCTCACGTGCCTTGCCTGTCAAGGCACGACCAATGATCAAAGGAATTCGGCCACCTGCTCTCACCTCATCGAAGAGCACTTCGCTCTTGATGGTGAACTCTGCAATCACTTTGCCGTCCTTCAGAGCTTTGCCTTCGTAGGGCCTGAGCTCAATCACGTCTCCCATGTGCATTTGGCTCACATCCAACTCGATGGGCAACGCGCCAGCATCTTCCATGGTGTTGTAGAAAATGGGTGCAATGTTATTGCCCAAGCACACACCGCCAAAGCGTTTGTTGGGCACGTAGGGGATGTCCTCGCCTGTGAACCACAACACAGAGTTGGTCGCTGACTTGCGGCTCGAACCGGTTCCAACGACATCGCCTACATAAGCCACCAAATGGCCTTTGGCTCTCAAGTCCTCAATGAACTTAATGGGGCCGCGCTTGCCATCTTCCTCTGGGGTGATGCCGTCTCTCTTGTTTTTGAGCATGGCCAATGCATGCAAAGGAATGTCGGGACGACTCCAAGCATCAGGAGCAGGAGAGAGATCATCGGTGTTGGTCTCGCCTGTCACCTTGAACACAGAAAGGGTGATGCTTTGGGGCACCTCTGGGTGACGAGTGAACCACTCTCCCTCGGCCCATGACTTCACCACCTCTTTGGCAAAAGTATTGCCCTTGTCGGCTTTTTCCTTCACGTCGTGAAATTGATCAAACATGAGAAGTGTGACTTTGAGTCCCTCAGCGGCCTCTTGTGCCACGGCTTTGTCTGAGTCATCGAGCAAGTCAATCAAAGGCGTTAAGTTATAGCCACCCAACATGGTGCCAAGCAATTTGGTTGCATGCACGCGTGTGAGCAAAGGAGTGGTCTCTTTTCCGTGGGCAACAGCGGCCAAATAGGAGGCTTTGACCTTGGCAGCATCATCTACACCAGCGGGTACACGGTGAGTGAGCAACTCCACCAAATGAGCTTCCTCGCCTTTGGGAGGAGCTTTGAAGAGCTCCACCAAAGCTGCGGTTTGCTCAGCAGACAAAGGCAAGGGTGGAATCCCAAGCGCTTTTCTTTCGTTAACGTGTTCTTGATAGGCTTTTAGCATTTGAAAAATCTCCTGTTGAAATTGAGAGTGAATGATGGGGTGTTTTTTGTAAGGGTTCAGCGCTGTTCATCTGCGCCGTTGACTGCGCTCAAGAGTTGCACTGGCGGAGAGTTGCGCTGATGAAGTGCAACCAGTTCTTGGTCTTTGCTCTTGCACTCATCAACCATTCTTTGTCCAAGTCGAGTGTTAAAGAGCATGGATTTGTTGGCCAATTGAATCCACACTGCACCTTGCTTGGGATCTTCAAGCCTGATCGCTCCAGTGTGAGAGAGCGTTGGTATCAATGCGTAACGGTTGTTTTTAAAAAACAATGCGAACTGCCCTGGAGAATTGGGGATGGGGTTGAGGGTGACCGACTGACCTAACTCACAGGGCATGTGGCCCGATTGCACTTGTTCAGAGATGGCCATTAACTCAGGGCTCAGTTCGATGGAACTGGGCTCTTCCATGGAGATGGGTTGAACGGTTTTTGGCACCACGTGTTGCACGTGCTTGTTGGGTCTAGAAGCTGGTGCTTGGTTGTTGTTCACATGAGACGCTTGAGCGCGCGTGGAGGGCTTACTCTCATTTGGGGATTGATTTTGCGCAAAGCCCCCTTGGGACCCGGCCAAAACAATGCAGAAAATTAAAGCCTCAGCCCAACGGCCAGTCCAAGCCATGGCTGAGAGGAGATGTGGAACAAACTTAAGTTTTGAACTCATGGTGTGACCTCACTTGGGCTCTTGAACCATCTTTGCACACTTGCATCCAAGGGCTGACCCGTGGCATGGGCTCTTTCTAAAACTTGCCAAAAAAAGCGATAACTTGCGCGGTCGTGCAAGTGACCTTCAAAGCGTATGGGCCCCCAATTGGCAGCCACTGCGTTCAAAATGATCTCGCTGGCTTGCGCAACCTCGGCTTGTGAGGGTGAAAATGCTTCCACAATGGGACGGATTTGATCGGGATGAATGCTCCACATTCGCGTATACCCCAAAGACTGAGAGGCCTCACGGGCCCAATGCTTTAAAGCCCCCGTGTCTTCAATCTCGGTCACCACACAGTGAGAGGGCGTTTTCGCATATGCGTGACAGGCACTGGAGAGCGCCAACTTGGCTCTCAACACCAATGGGTGCTTGAACTGGCCCTCACCCGTCATGGCCCACGAGGGGATGGCTCCAGCGTGGGAAGACACAAAATCCATGAGCCCAAAACTCAAGGATTGAACACGTGGGTGAGAGGCAACATCAAAGGCATGTTCGATGGCTTTTGGAGATTCAATCAATGCATGCAAAGCCAACTCTTCGAACCCGAGTTGCGTGGTCAAGCGATGTGCTTTTTTCACATCCTCGATCGATTCCACTTTGGGAATCATCACGTGAGTGAGCTTTGCTCCCCCCTGACCCACGATGATTCGCATGTCCTCTTCAAAATGGGGGTGGTCAACGGCATGGATCCTCACGGCTACTCTGGCCTTGGGGTCACTCTCACAGACCAGAGCTGCAACTCTTTGCGCGTGCTCACGCTCTAGTCCAACGGGAGCCCCGTCCTCACAATCGAGCGTGACATCAAACACGCACGCGCCAATTTCTTCGGTCATTTGTGCCTGCAAAAGCAGACTTTTTTTCATTCGCGCTTCTACACCACTGTAGTGATCACACACAGGCAAGGCATGCCTGGCCGCTTGGGGGCCGAGCAAGACTTGCCGTGGATGAACTTCGCTCACTAAATAACTCTCCTTGTGCGCCTTGTTTTTGAGGCGCAGGATTGATGATTAGATCAGGTGAGCAACACCGGCTTGTTCATCGGTCAACTCTTTCAGAGTCTTATCAATGCAAGCTTGACTGAACGCATCAATGGGTAAACCTTCAACGACGTGGTACTGGCCGCCCTCACAGGTTACGGGGAAACCAAACATCACGTCCTTGGGAATGCCGTACCAACCATTGGATGGAATGCCCATGGTGACCCAGTGACCGTTGGTGCCTAAAGCCCAGTCGTGCATGTGATCAATGGCAGCATTGGCTGCAGATGCGGCAGAGGACAATCCACGTGCATCGATGATGGCTGCACCGCGCTTACCCACGGTTGGCAAAAAGACGTTAGCGTTCCACTCTTGGTCATTGATCATGTCCTTAACAGAGGCTCCGCCAATGGTTGCAAAGCGGTAATCGGCGTACATGGTGGGGGAGTGATTGCCCCAAACGCAAAGCTTCTCAAGGTCAGCAACTGCATGACCCGTTTTAGCTGCGATTTGGCTGGCTGCACGGTTGTGATCCAAACGCAGCATGGCTGTGAAGTTCTCACGCTTCAAATCTGGAGCGCTCTTCATGGCAATGTAGGCATTGGTGTTGGCAGGGTTGCCCACCACCAAAACGCGAACATCACGGCTGGCTGAGGCATTCAAAGCCTTACCTTGAGCGGTGAAGATTTGCGCATTGGCAGCCAACAAATCGGCGCGCTCCATGCCTGGACCACGAGGTCTAGCACCAACCAACAACGCGTAATCGGTGTCTTTGAAAGCTTCTTTGGGATCTGAGTAAGCGTGCATGTCTGCAAGCAATGGGAATGCACAATCTTCAAGCTCCATCATCACGCCCTTGAGGGCTTTTTGGGCTTTTTCATCAGGGATTTCCAAGAGTTGCAGGATCACGGGCTGATCGGCACCCAACATTTGACCCGATGCAATTCTGAACAACAACGCATATCCAATTTGCCCAGCAGCTCCAGTGACTGCAACGCGAACAGGCTTTTTACTCATGGAAAACTCCCTCAAAGAATGTGTATAAAAGAAAAAATTAAAGGTAATGTGGGTTAGACCAACTAGTGTAACCCCGAAAGCCCAAAAAAGGAGCCTCTTATGTCTTATAAAAGACATCTTAATACAGATTACAATGGGGCTTCGTTTTAACCAAACCCCTATTTGTTCACCTGTTCTTCATGCAAGACCGCGTCGCCAGCTCTACTCCTCCTGAGCCTCATGATTCACAGGGTGTGACCTTGGGCTCAAAGGTGCCACTGTTCAGTCCTCTGTACCAGCAAATCAAGAGTTTGCTCTTGACGGGACTGGAAAAAGGAGACTGGAGGCCTGGGGAGATGATCCCAAGCGAGATGGAACTCGCCCAGCGCTTCCAAGTCAGTCAAGGAACCGTGCGAAAAGCCATCGATGAGCTGTCCCAGGAAAACTTGTTGGTGCGCAAACAAGGCAAAGGCACCTTTGTGGCCACCCACTCAGAACAAGGCGTGCAATATCGTTTTTTAAAGTTGGTGGCAAACCCTGAAAAGCCTCAGTACATCGGTCCCGCCAAACGAGACATTTTGTGGTGCAAGCTCTCAGTCCCCAGCACTCAAGAGTCAAGCGCTCTTCAACTCAAACCCGACGCAAAGGTTTGGCACATTCGTCGCATTCTGTCCTTTGCATCTTTGCCCACCATTTTGGAGGACTTGTGTCTCCCCGCAGCCGCCTTTGAGGGCTTGAGCGCCCAAGAGCTCCAGTACCACCAAGGTCCAACCTACGCTTTGTTTGAGACCAAATATGGCGTTCGAATGGTGCGTGCGCAAGAACAAATACGCGCAACCCTTCCCTCGCCAGAAGTCTGCCAACTGCTCAGCATAGAGTCGAACGTGCCCTTGCTGAGTGTGGAGAGAACCTCATTCACCTACCAAGACGTGCCCATGGAAATCAGGCGTGCTCTTTACCGAACGGACCACCATCACTACAAAAATGAACTGAACTAATACTTAAATACACACACAGCCAATTTGAAAGCCCTTTTTTTAACTTATGATCCTTCTTTCATCCATACTTGTTGCATTGCAATAGAATTTTGATGTTCGAAGGCACCCATCACCTTCCTCAACATGAAAGAGTTTTTATGACCGAGATCCACAAAAAACGTCCAGAATTTAGAAACATCAATGCGTTCAAAGACCTGACAACCTATCGCTTGCCATTGGCAGGATGGGTGTCGATTCTGCACCGCGCCTCTGGCGCCATGATGTTTTTATTGCTGCCTTTCATCGTTTGGCTTTTTGACACGAGCCTGTCCTCAGAGATTTCCTTCACACGCTTTAGCTCCGCGTTCATTGTTGGGATTGGTATTTTTCCCGCTTGGTTCGTGAAATTGGTCGTTTTGGCATTGATTTGGGCTTACTTGCATCACCTATGTGCTGGCGTAAGACACCTCTACATGGACACCCATCATGCGGTGAGCAAAGAGTTTGGCAAATCATCGGCGATCGTGACACTGTCCATCAGCTGGATCCTCACCATCGGCTTGGGTGCCAAATTGTTTGGCTTGTATTGAGTCCCTTTACCCAAACGGCTTATCAGCACTCGAACACAAACAGATTTCAGGAGTTCAAACAACATGTCAGTTAATTACGGATCAAAACGCGTCGTCGTCGGCGCTCATTACGGATTGAAAGATTGGTTGGCACAACGTGTGACCGCGGCCTTGATGGCCTTGTTCACACTCGTGCTGCTGCTTCAAATTATTTTCACAACCGGTGACATGGGTTACGACAAGTGGGCATCCATTTTCAACACCGAATGGATGAAGACCTTGACCTTCACCGTGATCTTGTCCTTGGCCTACCATGCATGGGTTGGCATGAGAGACATTTGGATGGACTACATCAAGCCCGTTGGCGTTCGCTTGGTGTTACAAATTTTCACCCTGGTTTGGCTCGTTGGTTGTGCTGGCTGGGCAATTCAAGTTCTTTGGAGACTCTAAGTCATGACCACATCTCATCAAATCGCTCGCAGAAAATTTGACGTTGTCATCGTGGGCGCTGGCGGCTCAGGCATGCGCGCCTCTTTGCAACTGGCCCGTGCAGGTCTCAATGTGGCTGTGCTCTCAAAGGTTTTTCCCACTCGCTCGCACACCGTTGCAGCTCAAGGCGGCATTGGAGCCTCCTTGGGAAATATGTCCGAAGACAACTGGCACTACCACTTCTATGACACCGTCAAAGGCTCCGACTGGCTTGGAGATCAAGACGCCATTGAATTCATGTGCCGTGAAGCACCCAAAGTGGTCTATGACTTGGAACACATGGGCATGCCTTTCGACAGAAACCCAGATGGCACCATTTACCAACGCCCCTTTGGAGGCCACACCGCCAACTATGGCGAAAAGCCAGTCCAACGCGCCTGTGCAGCTGCTGACCGCACCGGTCACGCCATGCTCCACACCTTGTACCAACAAAACGTCAAAGCCAAGACCAGCTTCTTTGTGGAGTGGATGGCATTGGACATCATCCGTGATCACGAAGGCGACGCAGTGGGTGTCACTGCCATCGAGATGGAAACCGGTGAAATTTATGCTTTGGAAGCCAAAACCGTGTTGCTCGCAACGGGTGGTGCTGGGCGTATTTTCCAAGCTTCAACGAATGCCTTCATCAACACTGGTGACGGTTTGGGAATGGCTGCCAGAGCAGGCATTGCCCTTGAAGACATGGAATTTTGGCAATTCCACCCCACTGGAGTGGCTGGAGCGGGCGTGTTGCTCACCGAGGGTTGCCGCGGTGAAGGCGCCATTTTGCTCAACTCTGAGGGTGAAAGATTCATGGAGCGCTATGCGCCTACATTGAAAGATCTCGCACCCAGGGACTTTGTCTCACGCTCTATGGATCAAGAGATCAAGGAAGGACGAGGCTGCGGACCCAATAAAGATTATGTGCTCTTAAAGCTCGATCACTTGGGAGCAGACACGATCATGAAACGCTTGCCCTCGGTCTATGAAATTGGACTGAACTTTGCAAACGTTGATGTCTCCAAAACACCCATTCCAGTGGTGCCTACCATTCACTACCAAATGGGCGGTATTCCAACCAACATTTATGGACAAGTGGTTGAACAAACGCAAACCTCTCACTCCTCGGCCATCAACGGCTTGTACGCAGTGGGTGAATGCTCTTGCGTATCGGTCCATGGCGCAAACCGCTTGGGCACAAACTCTCTCCTAGACTTGTTGGTGTTTGGCCGTGCAGCTGGCAATCACATTGTGGACTTCAACTTAAAGAACAAAGCCCACAAGCCTTTGCCCAAAGACTTTGCGGACCTGACCTTGTCTCGTTTGGCTCGCCTTGAGAGCCAAAGCAATGGCGAGTACGCACAAGTGGTGGCCGACGATTTGCGCCAAGCCATGCAGCAACACGCGGGTGTCTTTAGAACCCAAGCGGTGATGGACGAAGGTGTTGAGAAAATCGCTGCGCTAAGAGAGCGTGTCAACCACATTGGTCTCAAAGACAAATCCAAAGTCTTCAATACCGCGAGAATTGAAGCCTTGGAGGTCGACAACTTAATTGAGGCAGCACAAGCCACCATGGTCTCAGCAGCCGCACGTCATGAGAGCCGTGGCGCTCACACCGTGGATGACTACAGCGACACGCCTGCTCACCCCAATGGACGCAACGACGAAGAATGGCTCAAACACACCCTTTGGTACAGCGAAGGCTCACGCTTGAGCTACAAGCCCGTGAACATGAAGCCCCTCACGGTCGAGAGCATTGAGCTCAAAGTCAGAACCTTCTAATACCTGTTTCTCATCGGAGTAATTCATGCTTAAAAGAACTTTCAAAATTTATCGCTACGATCCCGATAAGGATACCAAGCCCTACATGCAAACCATTGAGATTGAACTCACTGGACATGAAAGAATGTTGCTTGATGTGTTGATGAAATTAAAGGAAGTGGACCCATCCATCTCCTTTAGACGCTCTTGCCGTGAAGGCGTTTGCGGCTCAGATGCGATGAACATCAACGGCAAAAACGGACTCGCTTGTTTGACCAACATGCTCAGCTTGCCTGAGACCATTGTGCTCAAACCCCTGCCAGGTTTGCCCGTCATTCGAGACTTGATCGTCGACATGACTCAATTCTTCAAACAGTACCACTCCATCAAACCCTACCTCGTAAACGAGACCCAAGCGCCCGAGAAAGAGCGTCTCCAGTCCCCCGAGGAGCGCGATGAACTCAATGGCTTGTATGAATGTATTTTGTGTGCCAGCTGCTCTACGAGCTGCCCATCTTTTTGGTGGAACCCAGATAAATTCGTCGGTCCAGCCGGATTGCTCCAAGCCTATCGCTTCATTGCAGATAGCAGAGACCAAGACACCGCTGGTCGACTCGATAATTTGGAAGATCCTTATCGCCTCTTTAGATGCCACACCATCATGAACTGTGTTGACGTTTGCCCCAAAGGACTGAACCCAACTCAAGCCATTGGCAAGATCAAAGAGCTGATGGTTCGAAGAGCCGTCTAAATGTTCTTCTAACCCTTGCGACTTATGTCAACCGAAGCCCTCTTTGTCAACGACGATTTTTTGGTGGATCTCGATCCACAATCGCTCTTGGGAGAGAGAGAGCTGAGCAAACTGCGTTGGCGCTGTCGCAGAGGTTTACTCGAAAATGATTTGAAAATTGAGGCCTACTTCAAGCGATTTACAAACGGTCTCACCGTCAAAGAGGCCAAAGCGCTTTATGATTTAATGGATCTCTCTGACAATGACTTAATGGATTTGCTTTTGCAAAGAAACGACCTTCCCCCCTCACTTGACAGTGAGGACAGAAGAGCTGTTTTGGCTCAACTCAGAATGAGCACCCTCTAGCCCTTCACTCTCACTTGTTAACCCTTCTATTCGTTGATCAATTTTAAGGAGCCCTGACCATGAACCTCGCCAATTACAAGGCCACCATCTCTTTCTCCAACGGCGCGCCTAGCTTTGAGATGCCGGTCTACTCTGGCTCTATCGGTCCAGATGTCGTGGACATTCGCAAGCTCTACGGTCAAACCGGTTTGTTCACCTATGACCCCGGCTTTTTGTCCACAGCCTCCACCGAGTCAGCCATTACCTACATTGATGGCGACAAGGGCGAACTCCTGTACCGCGGCTACCCCATTGAGCAATTGGCCACAGAGTGCAATTACTTGGAGACCTGCTACTTGCTCACCAAAGGTGAATTGCCAAACGCCCAACAAAAGGCTGACTACACGCACCTCGTGACTCAACACACCATGGTCAACGAGCAGATGCACTTTTTCTTGCGTGGCTTTAGAAGAGATGCTCACCCCATGGCTGTGATGACTGGTTTGGTGGGTGCTTTGTCTGCTTTTTATCACGACAGCACAGACATCAACAATCCCGAGCACCGTGAAATCTCTGCCATTCGATTGATTGCCAAGATGCCCACTTTGGTGGCGATGGCCTACAAATACAGCATAGGCCAACCCTTCATGTACCCCAGAAACGACCTGAGCTATGCTGGCAACTTCCTTCGCATGATGTTTGGTAACCCTTGCGAAGAGTACAAAGTCAATCCAGTGCTTGAGCGCGCTTTGGACCGCATTTTCATTCTCCACGCAGATCACGAACAAAATGCCTCTACCTCTACCGTGCGTTTGTGCGGCTCATCGGGCACCAATCCTTTTGCAGCCATTGCTGCTGGCGTTGCTTGCCTTTGGGGTCCTGCACACGGTGGTGCCAATGAGGCCTGTTTGAACATGTTGGGTGACATCCAAGCCAACGGTGGTGTTGAGAAGATCGGTGAATTCATCTCCCAAGTCAAAGACAAAAACTCCACCGTCAAGTTGATGGGCTTTGGTCACCGTGTTTACAAAAACTATGACCCCAGGGCCAAGTTGATGCAAGAAACCTGTGACGAAGTATTGCAAGAATTAGGTCTTGAGAACGATCCTTTGTTCAAGTTGGCCAAGACCCTTGAGAAAATCGCTCTTGAAGACGATTATTTTGTCTCACGAAAACTCTACCCCAACGTTGACTTCTACTCCGGCATCGTACAACGCGCGATTGGTATTCCTGTGAACATGTTCACAGGAATCTTTGCCTTGGCAAGAACAGTGGGTTGGATTGCTCAATTGAACGAGATGATTGCAGACCCAGAGTACAAGATCGACCGTCCAAGACAGTTGTTCACTGGCTCACCCCGTCGCGATGTTCACCCCATCGGCAAGCGTTAATTTCAACCACACGCTGACGTTGCAAGAGGGGGAGATGAAAATCTCCTCCTTTTTTTTATGTTCAACTGCATCGCCCAAGCGGACCCCAAACAGTTTCTTGGACAGATCGCATCCAGAACCAGAAAAAGACCATGAATCACAACTCTGAAGAGCACACCGTTCACATCGAAAGCTCCAAAGCGCTAAGAGAGCTTGCCTCGAAGTTTCCCCAACCCACCCAAAAATGCAATT
>CAIKYO010000209.1 GCA_903831655.1 uncultured Burkholderiales bacterium | reverse complement strand
TGATGACACCTGACTTGTCATCAGAACAAATTGCGGAGTTTTTGCCCTTTCTGGCCGATAAGATTGAGTACTGAGAAAGTAGGGTCATATGAATTCCGTCGAAAAACAGATGGTTGAAATCCTTGTCAAATGCAAGGAGTACGGTGCGGTAAGCGTCAAAGCGGAGTTTGAAGCTGAAGGCACTCGTATGGATGAACTCCTACGTCTAGTCGATGTTGCCCGCGCTGCTGGGCTAAAACTGACCGTGAAGATTGGCGGATGTGAAGCAATCAGAGACCTGCTTGAGGCCAAACAAGTGGGAGTGGACTACATCGTAGCCCCAATGGTCGAAACCCCTTATGCTCTCTCAAAGTTTGTGGGGGCGATTGCGATTGCATTCAACGAAGACGAGCGACAACATACAGATTTTCTATTTAATCTTGAAACAATAACTGCCTATAACAATCTTGCAGAGATGGCTCAAGTTGCACGAGACGGTGGCATAGAAGGCATAGTTTTTGGGCGTGTAGATTTTTCAGGCTCCATGAACATTGGTCGTGCAGGAATTGAAACCGATGAAGTAACTAATCGCGTCATTGAAACAGCTAAAATTGCAAAAATTTCAGGCCTTGATTTAGTGGTAGGTGGAGCAGTCAGCTCTGATGCACTTCCTCAATTGAAGCGAATCAATGATGAATACCTAACCAGGTTTGAAACTCGAAAAGTGGTTTTTGCTGCCTCTGCACTCAAGCGTCCGGAAATCGAACAAGGATTACTACATGCAGTTCATTTTGAATTGCTATGGCTTCTAAATAAGCGCAGTTACTATGCACAAATTACTGCCGAAGATAACAAGCGCATCGAAATGCTTGAGGCCCGTTGGCAGGTCTTAAATAGAAATCAGTAGTCTCTCTGTATGCATCTAACAGAAACCTTGTTGTTAAATTACGATCAAATTGTAATTTATGGTGCCAAGGGGTGGGTTGGTAGAAGTGCCGTGGAGCTTTTATTTAATGGCAATCCATATTTGATTGAAAATCAAATACTTTTAATCGGTTCCAAAACCCAATCAGCACACGAAGCACACCTCCCGGTCAAGGTTTATTCAACTAGTGATGCTTACGGGCTATTAGGAAAAAAGATCTTTTTTTTGAATGCAGCATTCTTACGTCGTGAGAAGCTCACCGGCATGACTGTACTGCAGTATGAGAAAGCCAATGAGAACATCACCCAGTTTGGTGTTAATTTGATCAATTCGGGAAGAGTGAAAACTTTTGTGAACTTATCTAGCGGCGTTGCAAATCAAGGCAAGATAGAAGACATCGAGGACGTTACAGATCCTTACGCAAAAGCAAAAATAATTTCAGAATCACTTTATGAAACTGCTTGTAATTCCATCAACTCACAGTTAATAAATTGTCGAATTTATAGTATGAGCGGAAAATATATAAATGAATTTAACAATTTGGCTTTGACTTCATTCTTAGCTCAAGGAATGAAGGAGAAGCATCTAATCAAGGTAAGTTCACCATCTACTCTACGTTCGTACGTCGATTCTATTGACCTCGTAAATGTTCTCTTCCGACTAGCACTTCAAGGATCAGATTTTAACTTAGATAGCGGTGGCGAATTGATCTCCCTCGGCGATTTGGCCGAAGTCGTCTGCAGTGTTGATGAAAATGCCAGAGTTGTTTACCCGGAAGTTTTTGAAAAATCTCCAGATTATTTCGGTGACTATAAAATATTCAATGAATTTGCAAAATCTCTGGGAGTACCACTAAAAAATATAAAAGAACAGGTGCTTGAAACTAGCAAAGCACTACTTTAATTCAGCAAATTTTGCTATCTGCTTCCGAGTTACTTCAAGTGCTGATTTATCGCTGATTGAATTGTACCAATCAACAGTCCACTCGATTTGATTTTCAAAGTCGAGCTTGTCTGACCACGAGAGCAAACGTCGAGCTTTTGATGAGTCGAGAAGTAGGTACCCAGCTTCATGTGGTTGCGAATGTGGATCCTGTTCCCAAGTCCCACCTTCGCGATTCCATGATGCGGCAAACCTATTAACTAAATCAACAACCGAATGTTTTTCGTTTAAGTCCGGACCGAAATTCCATTCCCCCGATGTGCCTTCAGCCAACTGTGCGTCAACCAGATGCAAATATCCGTTAAGACAGTCAAGGACGTGTTGCCAAGGGCGAATAGCATCGGGATAACGAAGAGTAGGCAGTGCGCCCGACGCATATCGGAAGAGCACACGTCTGAACTCAAGTCACAAAGTTCGAT
>CAIKYO010000208.1 GCA_903831655.1 uncultured Burkholderiales bacterium | reverse complement strand
GGCATTGAAGAACTACTTTTTTTATTTTTTTAAACACAATAAAGAAAGAACAGAAATCGGTTCTTGGATGCTCAAAGAACGCAAAAATGCCCTCAAGCGGCCAAGCCCTCAGTGGGTAGGTTAACCTCTTTCCAAGATTTAAGCCCACCCGAGAGAGAATGGGCCTCTTGATAGCCCAGTTTTTTGGCAATTTGAACTGCTTTGGCTGAACGGATGCCGCTGGCGCAAACCAACACCAGTGGAGTGGCTTTGTTTTTATGCACTTGGGGCAAGCGGGCTTCCAATTCGGACAAAGGCACGTGCTGTGAATTGAGAATGTGCTCGCTCTTGAACTCACTCTCCTCTCTAACATCGACCAAGAGCGCACGCTCTTTGTTGATGAGCTGGACAACCACGTTGGGACTCAAGCCCGCATCCATGAGTCCTTGCAACACGGGCAAGACCAGCAAAGCGCCAGAGCCCAAGGCCACGGCTAAAAGCATCCAATTGTCAATAATGAATTTCAAAAGATTTTCCTCGGTAATTTTTTTAAAGCTAAAGCATTTTAGAATCTCCTACGCAGTTTTGCGAAAATATCTTTCAAATCCCTCAAACTTCATTTATTTTCATACTCCCCATGCATAAACTAGTTTTGATTCGTCATGGCGAATCCACTTGGAATTTAGAAAATCGTTTCACCGGATGGGTCGACGTGGACCTAACACCTTTGGGCGTTGAACAAGCCAAGGCCTGTGGCGAGAGGCTCTTGGCCCACAACTTTCACTTTGATTTGGCCTACACCAGCGTGCTCCAACGGGCCATTCACACCTTGTGGAATTGCCTCGATTCAATGAAAAAGCCTTGGCTTCCCGTGGTCCACAGCTGGAGGCTCAATGAGCGCCACTACGGAGCGCTAGAAGGGCTGAACAAAGCTGAGACGGCCAAAAAGTATGGGGATGCACAAGTGCTGGCCTGGCGGCGCAGCTACGACGTTCCCCCTCCCGCCATGGAGCCCACCGACCCCAGGTGCGAGAGAAGCGATGAGCGCTACGCCAAGCTAAGCCCCGAGCAAGTGCCCTTGACCGAATGCCTCAAAGAAACCGTTGAGCGGGTTGTGCCCTTTTGGAAAGAATCAATAGCCCCAGCTTTGCTCGCTGGCAAAAAGCCCCTCATTGTGGCCCATGGCAACTCCATCCGAGCCCTCATCAAGTACTTGGACAACATCTCTGATACCGACATCATTGAGCTCAACATCCCCAACGGCGTGCCTTTGGTGTACGAGCTCGATGAAAACCTCAAGCCCATCAAACACTATTACCTCGAATCTTGATTCATAAAGAATTCGTAAAGGCAAGCAGTCAAAGCCCATTCAGGTGATAATTGGTCTTTGATTGGATCCAGATGGGCTCACGCCAAGTCTAAATTTTGGATTCAAGTATCAGACGCAGTTGCAAACTGGGGTCAAAGTGATAGCTCATTCAGAGCGAAAACGCCCCATTTGTGACCCCGCTCAACACACCAAAGAGTTCAGAGGCAGCATGGGGCAAAAATTAAAAGTTTGGGGCTGGATCGCAGTGGGCGCATTTGCAGGCGCTTTGACCACCATTTCCTTGGAAGGCATTGCCAGAGGCAACCTGTCTCCCTTGCCGCTTGAAGAGTTGCAACAACTGGCCTCAGTGTTCAACATGATCAAAACCGATTATGTTGAACCCGTGGACGAGAAAAAGTTAATCACCGACGCCATCTCCGGCATGGTCGCAAGCCTTGACCCTCACTCTCAGTACTTTGACAAAAAGTCATTCAAAGAATTCAAGGAAGGCACCACCGGTCGTTTTGTGGGCGTAGGCATTGAGATCACCAGCGAGGACGGTTGGGTCAAAGTGGTCTCGCCCATCGAGGGATCCCCTGCTTATAAGGCGGGCTTGAAGTCTGGAGACTTGATCACCAAAGTGGATGACACCCAGGTCAAGGGCTTGACGCTCAACGAGGCTGTGAAAAAAATGCGCGGTGAGCCCAACACCAAAGTCGTTTTAACGATCTTCAGAAAAGACGAAAACAAGACCTTCTCGGTGGACATCGTGAGAGAAGAGATCAAGACCCAAAGCGTCAAGGGTAAATTGATTGAGCCCGGCTTTGCTTGGTTGAGACTGAGCCAATTCCAAGACCAAAGCGTTGAAGATGTGGTCAAAAAACTCGAAGACCTCTACCAACAAGGACTTGCTAAATTGGAGCCCACCGACCGTGAGCTCAAGCAGTTGCAGAGCTCACGCTTGCTCTTGGTGCGTGGCTTTGGCGTTCACCACAGCGGTATGCTTCCGTTGCT
>CAIKYO010000207.1 GCA_903831655.1 uncultured Burkholderiales bacterium | reverse complement strand
GCTCCCCCGTGGGAGATGGTGGATGCAACCGCTTGTGCCATGTGGGTCTGACCTTCGCGAGGACGAAAGTGCACATCCACTTTGGACAACGGTCCATCCAGAGCAAAGATTTGGTTCACACGACTCTCCAAGGGAGTCACCTGCGTTGGTGAGTTCAAGGCAAGGCCTTCCGATTGCCACTGAGCTCTGGGGCAGGCAGCGCAGCTGCAGGGTTGGTCTTGTCTGCCAATTTTTTTCTCACGGCCGCCTCATGCTCCATGGCCTCTTTTACCTTTTTCTCGTAAGCCGCTTGAGCTTGGGTTTGCTCCTCTAAGCTTTTGATCGACTGAGCCGACTTGGGTGTCGCTTGCACACTCAAATCGTCCTCGGACATAGGCGTCAACGGGATCCCTCCCCCTTTGGAGTCATGAGTGAGGAGCGCTTTTTCGTGATCTTGCAGGCGCTCAGCATAGGCTTTTTCGTGCTCAAGGGCTTGAAGCTCTTTTCTCTCAAGTTCCGAGGCGCTTTGCCTCCTTTGTAGCGCGTCCCTTTTATCAGCCGCTTTGATCGCTCGCTCTTGTGATTTGATTTCATGCTCAACTTGCTTTAAGTCGTGCATCTGAGCGTTCTTTTTGGCCATCACATCAAGCTTGCAATCGGTCACAGTGAATTTTTTCTCACATCCTTTGATATCTGCATCAAACTTGGACATGACTTCGTTTTGCTGAGCTTCATTGTCCCTCCTTTGCATGGCAAGTCGCTCAAGTGCGGCCGCCCTCTCAGCCACGCTCAAAAAACTGGCCACTTGGGGCTCGAGTTGTGGCTCAGACTGGGCTTGAGACATGGGTTTAGCTGGCTCAATTGGCGTTTGAGCCTGAGCGCTCAGTAGGGGCTGCAAGCCACACCAAAGCAGCAACAAAAGCACCCGTTGGAGGCCATTGGCCTTGCAAGCAATGGACTCAAGGAGCTTGGGCTCAAGAGAGTGCAGGATGGCCCCTCCCTTAGGGCTAGACAATGGCGGTATCGACCACCCTTTTCTCAAGCGCCAAGAATTCACTGGATTGCATCTCACGCAAGCGAGAAACGGTTCTTGGGAATTCATGGGATAGAGGGCCTTCGAGGTAGAGATCTTGAGCAGGAACTTGGGCACTGATCACCAGTTTAATGCGTCGATCATACAAAACATCCACCAACCACGTAAAGCGTCTGGCCTGAGACGCCATGTTAGCGGACATCTGGGGAACATTGCTCAAAAAAACGGTATGAAATCGATTGGCAATCTCTAAATAGTCATTTTGCGAGCGAGGACCATCGCACAAAGCCTTGAAGTCAAACCACACCAAGTCCCCCTCTCGCCTCAAGGCTTGAATGGGCCGGGCCTCAATCATGAGAACCGTGGACTCGGGCTCATGTGTGCTTAACTTGTTGAATGTCGAAGTCATCGTCTCATGCGAGCGATCATCACAGGGGCTCAAGTACAAATCGACTTGCTCCAAGGTCTGACGTCGATAATCCACCCCATTGTCAACATTGACCACTTCAAGCTGATCATTCAAAAGATCAATGGCCGGCAACAAGCGATCGCGGTGCAGTCCATCAGGGTACAAATCATCAGGCCTGAAGTTGGAAGTGGTCACAAAGCCAACACCGTTTTCAAACAAAGCCACCAATAGTCGATGCAAAATCATCGCATCCGTAATATCTGCAATGTGAAACTCATCAAAACAAATCAATTGGTAGCGTTTGGCCATTTGGCGACCCAAAACACTCAATGGATTGACCTGACCTTGTAGCGCATTCAATTCATGATGGACTTCACGCATGAATTCGTGAAAGTGAAGCCTCGTTTTACCCTCAACTTGTACCGAGTTGAAAAAGCAATCCATCAAAAAGCTTTTTCCCCTACCCACTCCACCGTAGAGATAAACCCCTTTGGGGATAGAGGGAGCTTTAAATGCCTTGGACCACCATTTTTTTTGTACGTTGGCATAAGAGGCCCATTCCATGGCGCAACGCTCAAGCGCATGAACGCCCTTTAATTGCGCTGGATCGCTCTCAAAACCTCGAGTCGCAAGCTCTCTTTCGTATGCGGCCAGCACAGCAGTCATAAAGAAAGATCCAACATCAGAGGTTAAACACAAACATTAGAAGTTCAGTGTTCGCTTGTCCACAGCAAGAGCCGCCTCTTTGGTGGCCTCGCTCAAAGAGGGGTGTGCGTGACAAATGCGCGCGATGTCCTCGCTACTGGCTCTGAACTCCATTGCAACCACCGCCTCAGCGATGAGCTCACTGGCTGAGGGTCCAATGATATGAACGCCCAAGATCTCATCGGTCTTGTCATCGGCCAAGAACTTGACCATTCCGGTTGTATCCCCTAAGGCCCTGGCACGACCGTTGGCCAAAAAGGGGAAAGTGCCCGATTTGTAGCCTCGACCACTGCTTTTGAGTTGTTGCTCGGTTTGACCAACCCATGCAATCTCAGGATGTGTGTAAATCACCCAAGGCACGGTGTTGAAGTTGACATGGGCGTGCTGGCCCGCAATGCGCTCAGCCACGGCCACACCCTCTTCCTCAGCCTTGTGAGCCAACATGGGCCCCCTGACCACATCACCAATGGCCCAGACATTGGGAAGTGTCGTGGCACAGTCGTCGTTCACTGCAATGGCACCTCGCTCATCAACCGCCAAGCCCACATGCTCCAGACCCAAACCATCGGTCTGGGGAATGCGACCGATGGAGACGATCAATTTATCGGCATCAATGCTTTGAGCCTCACCCTTGGCATTGGTGTAGTTGATGCTCACTTTTTTAGCACCCACTTTGACATCACCCACCTTCACACCCAGTTCAATTTTCAAGCCCTGCTTTAAGAAAAGTTTGTGTGCTTCCTTTGCAATTTGCTCATCCACAGCGCCCAGAAATTGGGGCAAGCCCTCTAGGATCGTCACCTCAGAGCCCAACCGTCTCCAAACCGAGCCCATCTCCAAACCAATGACACCAGAGCCAATCAAGACCAACTTTTTGGGGACAGCCTTGATTTTCAATGCACCATCGTTTGAGAGAACATTCTCCTCATCAAAAGGCGCTTGTGGCAGTGCTCTGGCCTTGGAGCCAGTTGCGATGATGATGTGTTTGGCAGTGATCACCTCTTGTGACTTCTCTGAGGAGACTTTGATGGCGTACCCGCCCTCCACTTTTGAGTCAAAGGATCCCTTACCATGGAAGAAGGTGACCTTGTTCTTTTTGAACAGGTACTGAATTCCGTCGTTGTTTTGTTTAACCACTTGGTCTTTGCGAGAGAGCAAAGTGGGCAAATCCAAACTCAATCCTTTGATTTGAATACCATGCTCTGCAAAGTGATGGCCCGCTTGCTCAAAGTGCTCAGAAGACTGAAGCAAAGCTTTGGAAGGAATGCATCCCACATTGGTACAAGTTCCACCGAGTGCGGGACCACCTTGATCGTTTGACCAAGCATCAATACAGGCTGTTTTTTGCCCCAACTGAGAGCTGCGAATGGCAGCAATATAGCCACCAGGGCCGCCTCCAATGACGATGACATCAAAATGTTGACTCATGATAGGACTCAATCCCTTTAAAGAAATTTGGAAACAAACAATTCAAAAACGAAGCACTGCAACCCTTTAAGGGCACACATTCACTCAAACCCCTTGGGAGGCGGAAGTCTCAGGCTCGTTGACCCAATGACTCCTCAACTCCCATTGACCCCTTAGCGCTTAGATATCAAAGAGCAAACGAGCTGGATCCTCAAGTGCCTCTTTCATGGCCACCAAACCTAGCACCGCTTCGCGTCCATCGATGATTCGATGGTCGTAGCTCATGGCCAAATAATTGATGGGCCTGACCACAACTTGACCGTTCTCAACCACAGCACGATCCTTGGTGGCGTGAACCCCCAAGATGGCCGATTGTGGAGGATTGATAATGGGAGTGGAGAGCATGGAGCCAAACACACCTCCGTTGGAGATGGAGAAAGTTCCGCCCGTCATCTCTTCAATGCCCAACTTGCCGTCGCGTGCCTTGGCACCAAACTCGGCAATTTTCTTCTCAATATCGGCAAAGCTCATTTGATCGGCGTTTCTGAGAATGGGCACCACCAAGCCACGGGGCGAACCCACGGCGATACCAATGTCAAAGTAGCCGTGATAGACGATGTCGTTGCCATCAACGGATGCATTGAGCACGGGGTATTTTTTCAAAGCGTGAACGGCCGCCTTTACAAAGAAGCTCATGAAGCCAATTTTGACGCCATGCTCTTTCTCAAATTTCTCTTGGAAGCGTTTTCTCATCTCCATCACAGGAGCCATGTTGACTTCATTGAATGTGGTCAAGATGGCATTGGTGGACTGAGACTGCAACAGTCTCTCGGCCACACGAGCGCGCAAGCGGCTCATGGGAACCCTTTGCTCAGGGCGATCACCCAAATCAACACTGGGAGCGCTCACCTGTGGCAAAGCTTTTTGAACCACTGTGGAGGGCATGGAAGGCGCGCTGGCTGCAGAGCCAGAGGCTGCAGCTTGCAATGCGTCGGCTTTGGTCACCCGTGCATCCTTGCCTGTGCCAGCAATGGCATTCACATTTAAATTGTTCTCTGAGATGATCTTTTGAGCAGCAGGCATGGCGATGCCAGCTCCCTTTTGTGAACTTGGAGCGGGTGCACTTGCTTGAGCGACTGGCGCAGCAGCAGCGGCTGGTGCTGCTGCAGGAGCTGCAGCGCCTACAGAGGCCACTTGAGCCGTATCAATGCGTGCAATCAACTGATCGGAGGCCACCGTGGCTCCATCGGCTTGCACGAGTTCGACGAGCACGCCAGACGAGGGAGCAGGAACTTCCAAGACAACCTTATCGGTCTCGATTTCAATCAAAATTTCATCGGCTGTAACCGCTTGGCCAACCTGTTTCTTCCACTGCAACATGGTGGCCTCAGCCACTGATTCAGAGAGTTGGGGAACTTTAACTTCAACAATAGACATGATGATCTTTCAGATGTACTGGACTAAATTATTTGGTGAGCAAAAAACCTTTGAGCTTGGCAAAAGCGCCTTCGATCAAAGCTTTTTGTTGTTCTTGATGCAGGTGTGAATAACCCACAGCTGGTGAGGCTGAAGGGGCACGACCTGAATAACCCAAGCGTTGACCTTCAATCATGTTTTCATGAATGTAGTGCTGCACAAAGAACCAGGCTCCTTGATTTTGTGGCTCATCTTGGGTCCAAACAATTTCAGTGACGTTTGGATATTTTTTCAACTCAGCAGCGAATGCTTTGTGTGGGAAGGGATAGAGTTGTTCAATGCGAACGATGGCAACGTCGTCGTGGCCTTTTTCTTCGCGTTTTTTGACCAAGTCGTAATACACCTTACCTGAGCAAAGGACCATGCGCTTGACTTTGGATGCAGTCAAATCGCCCGAATCGGGTATCACCGTTTGGAACCCACCCTTTGTGAACTCAGACAGCGGAGAGGCAGCTTCCTTGTTGCGAAGCAGTGATTTGGGCGTGAAAATGATCAAAGGCTTTCTGAGATTTCTCACCATCTGGCGACGCAGAATGTGAAAGATCTGGCTGGCCGTGGTGGGTTGAACGATCTGCATATTGGAGTCAGCGGCCAACTGCATGAAACGCTCTACGCGAGCAGAACTGTGCTCAGGGCCTTGACCTTCATAGCCATGTGGGAGCATCAAGGTGATGCCGTTGACACGTCCCCACTTGACCTCTCCAGAGGCAATGAATTGATCAATCACGACTTGAGCGCCGTTGGCAAAATCGCCAAACTGAGCTTCCCAAATCACCAATGTATTGGGATCGTTTGATGCGTAACCGTACTCAAAGCCCAACACAGCCTCTTCGGACAGAATTGAATCAATGACCACGAAAGGCGCTTGATTTTCAGAGACATTTTGCAAAGGCACATAAGTGCCCGTGTCCCACTTCTCACGGCTTTGATCGTGAATCACGGCATGGCGATGGGTAAAGGTTCCACGACCACAGTCCTCGCCGGACAAGCGCACTGGGAATCCACTGGCCACCAAAGAGGCCAAGGCCATGTGCTCTCCCATGCCCCAATCGACAGGGATGTCTCCCCGACCCATGGCAGCGCGATCGTCATAGACTTTGCGAACCAATTGGTGAGGTGTGACCGAGGGTGGAATGGTGGTGATTTTTTCAGCCAAACGCTTCCACTCCGAGAGTGGAATGGCAGTGTCGCCAGCGTCGGTCCATTTTTTGCCCAGATAGGGAGACCAATCGACCACGAATTGACTCTTGAAGTTGGTCACAATGGGGTCAATCGCATGGCGACCCGCATCAAGGGCGGCGCGGTAGGCTTTGACCATGTCGTCACCCAAAGTCTCACCCAAGCCCTGTGAACTCAAGCGATCAGCGTAGAGTTTACGGGTGCCAGGATGGGCTGCAATTTTCTTGTACATCAAGGGCTGTGTGAGCGAGGGCGTGTCTTGCTCGTTGTGGCCCAACTTTCTAAAGCAGATGATGTCAACCACCACATCCTTGGAGAAAGTCATTCTGAATTCAAGCGCGAGTTGAGTAGCCAGTGCCACTGCCTCTGGATCGTCACCATTCACATGCAATACAGGAGACTCAATCATCTTGACCACATCGGAACAATACAAGGTAGACCTTGAGTCCCTGGGGTCAGAGGTGGTGAATCCGATTTGGTTATTGATCACAATGTGCAACGTGCCACCTGTGTAGTAGCCACGTGTCTCGGCCAAGGCCAGTGTCTCCATGACCACGCCTTGGCCAGCAAAAGCTGCGTCACCATGCACGAGCACTGGGAGCACTTGACGACCTTTGGGGTCCCCACGCCTGTCCATCCTGGCTCGCACCGAACCTTCAACCACTGGGTTGACAATTTCCAAGTGCGAAGGATTAAAGGCCAGACTCAAATGGATGGGACCAGCTGGGGTGGTCACGTCTGAGCTAAAGCCTTGGTGGTACTTCACATCTCCACTGGGCAAGTCCTCAGGAGCGGTGTGATCGAACTCGGCAAACAAATCTGCTGGCAATTTACCCATTGAGTTGACCAGCACATTCAAACGACCCCTGTGAGCCATGCCAATGACAAGCTCTTGAATGCCTGCTACACCCGCTTGTTGGATCAACTCATCCATGGACACGATGAAACTCTCACCGCCCTCCAAAGAAAAACGCTTTTGTCCAACGTACTTGGTGTGTAAGAAGCGCTCAAGACCTTCGGCAGCTGTGAGACGCTCGAGGAGACGCTTTTTCTTTTCAGCAGAAAAATTGGGCTTGGAGCGAATGCCTTCCAATTTTTGCTGCCACCACTTTTTATGTTCTTGATTGGTGATGTAGTTAAATTCTGCACCAATGCTTCCACAATAAGTTTCTCTGAGCGCATTGAGCAACTCTCTCAAGCTCATTCGATCGCGACCAAAGAACATGTTGCTCGTGTCAAAGACTGCCTCTTGGTCAGCATCACTGAAACCATAGAAAGCTGGGTCGAGCTCAGGAATGGCCTCGCGCTCCACGCGCTTCAATGGATCCAAATCGGCCCAACGAACGCCAACATTGCGATAGGCGGCAATGAGTTGCTGCACGGCAGTGCGCTTGCGGCCCATTTCAGCATCTTGGGATGCCATCACGACTTTGGTGCCACCTTGTTTGGCGCGCTCAGCAAAGGCGTTGATCACAGGCTGGTGAGCCACATCGCGAGCACTCGAACCATCCACTGCAGGCACATGCTGCAAGGCATCGAAGTACAAGCGCCATGTCTCAGGAACAGAACCTGGATTGGCTAAATAATTTTCGTAAAGCTCTTCAACATAGGGAGCGTTGCCCCCGAAGAGATATGTGTTACCTGCGTAAGCATGGTATTGAGACGCGTTATCGCTCATTGCGCTGACCTCCGATTCCCTCTGGGAAACATTAGCTGGTTAAAAGAAAACCTCCCGCGACACGGCTGGACCGGTTAGCGGATGCGACTGTGGCTGGAAGGGCCTAAGTGTGTGCTTATTGTGCCACCAAATCACGGCTTGAAGCATACTTGCCTTTAATTTTTCAAGCAATAACGCCCCAAAAGCGTCAAATTACACCCTTACCCCACAAAAGCTCGAGTGAAATGGAGACTTAATGAGCTGCGTTAAAGCTTAAATGATGAGCTGTTGTATGGATTTAAAGTGCTCATTTTCTGCCGTTTCAAGCCACTCAAAGAGCACCATCTCAGTCGTGACCAACTCCACCCCAGCACTGGCCAATCGATCCAAGGCGGCATCCTTGCTGCTTTGCAATCTGGAGCCGCAAGCATCGATCACAGCAAAAACCTCGAACTCCTCATCCACCAAGTCCAAGGCAGTTTGGAGCAAACAAATGTGAGCCTCACAACCAGCGATCACAATTTGTGGTCTTGCAGGATGTTGGGATTGTGGTTTTTGCAAATGCTTGGGCAAACTTCTGGCGTTTCCAGCTGGAGCCTGGGACTTGGGGCGCAAACACTCAATGAGTCCTTCATCGCAGGCAGAGAAGTGCATTTTGGGCAGGGTTTGCTGACACCAGCTGCGCCAACTCGAAGGGTTCGAGCCCAGCTTGGAGGGATTTTGCTCGGTCGACCAAATGGGCACCGTCAAGGCGCGAGCGGCTTGAGCAAGCACATGTGCGTTTTCCAAAGCACGCTCGGCGTGCTCGATCACAGGCATCAGCTTTTCCTGAAAATCTATCAAAACCAATTGTGAATCTTCTGCAATCATTTTCATAGTGAAACCTCTACAACCCATCGTCCTTTGAGAGAACCTTGTCTAAGCTCATGTGCTTTTGGCACCGCATCTTGAATTGAAACCACTTGCGTAATTCGCTTGAGCTTGGCTAAATCCAAATCCTTGGCCAGTCTTGCCCAAGCCTCTTGTCTAATAGCAATTGGAGCCATGACGGAATCAATGCCCAATAAACTGACTGAGCGCAAAATAAAGGGCATCACAGTGCTTGGCAAATCAGCACCCTGGGCCAAGCCACACGCAGCCACCACGCCAGCATACTTCGTTTGCGCCAAAGCATTGGCCAAGGTATGTGAGCCCACACTGTCAATCACAGCTGCAAACCTCTCCTTTTGCAGGGGTTTGGCAGCCCCTGACAACTGAGACCGGTCAATCACCTCCTGAGCCCCTAAAGACCTCAGAAAGTCATGCTCATCCACCTTTCCCGTCGAGGCAACGACTGCATAACCCAAAGAGGAGAGCAAAGCCACAGACATCGACCCCACACCTCCACTGGCACCTGTGACCAAAACCTCTCCGGTTTTGGGCTCGATACCATGCCTCTCAAGCGCCATGACACAAAGCATGGCGGTGTAGCCAGCCGTTCCAATGGCCATGGATTCAAGGGCAGTCAAAGGCTGGGGCAAACGCACCAACCCGCGAGCTGGCACGATGGCTTGCTCAGCCATCAAGCCAAAGCTCGTCTCACCCATGCCCCAGCCATTGTGAATGGCCCATTCACCCACCTGCCAGCCAGCGTCCTTGGATTCCAAGACGATGCCCACACCATCGATTCCCGCAACCATAGGCCAGGTTCGCACCACGGGAGCGGTATTGGTGATGACCAACGCGTCCTTGTAATTCAAACTGGAATACTTGACGCCCAAGCGGACCTGTCCCTCTTGAAGCTCAACACTTTGCAAACTCTCTAGACCCACCCAAAATTCAGGATCTTTTTTCAGAACCAAGGCTTTGAACATAAACACCTCAAGCGTTGAAATAAAACAAGACCACAATGTAGTGTGTGGTCTCCCCCCACAGTGTATGTGTTTTTTCCGCGTCTAGAGCTCTCTCAAATTGAAGACGTCAAGAGCACTTAGAATGCCAAACATGCGTTCGATCTTCATTTTGTTGACCGTCTTTTTTTGTCTAGGCGCTTGGGCTGCTCCAGCCAACCGTCCTGATGAGGATGTTGAGCGCTTTTTGAGCGAAGAAGGCATCACGCAAAAAGTCATTCAGTTGCGCCAGTCCGTGAGCGATCAAGCCAATGCATTGGTGATCAATGCAATGGGCTTTTTGGGAGTCCCCTATCACAGAGGGGGTACAAATTCCACGACTGGATTTGACTGCAGCGGATTTGTTCGAGCCATGTTTGAGCAGTCCATTGGAATTCTTTTGCCACACCGTGCCAGAGACCAAGCGCAGGTGACTCAAAATGTGAGCGTTGAAGAACTCAAACCAGGCGACTTGGTCTTTTACAACACCATGCGATCTGCGTTCAGTCATGTTGGCATCTACGTGGGAGATGGAAAATTCATTCACTCTCCCAAAACTGGCGAGAGCATTCGCATTGAAGACATGAGACAGGCTTATTGGGCCAGGCGTTTCAATGGAGCCAGACGAGTGACTCAACTGGGCAAATCCCCCTTGGATGCGCTGTCCTCACTCTCAACGCTGCCAGGCCTCTCGGACATCCTCAAACACCAAAAGGAAGAGGGCAAAGTCAATGTGGGCAACTCTCCTCAGCTCAACAACCCGACTTTGACCCCTGGGCCCGGTGTCTCTACTCAAAGCACCAACCCCAACAACATGCAAAGTTTTCCTGCGAACTCAAATTCAACCACAGGGTCTTCCCCAGGCAACGCTCAGCAGGCGCCACTGAGCTATTCGCGGCCTTGAAACAATTCACCCCCAACAAGGTGCGAAGTGCACCATGCTGAGGGTGTGAGGTGGCTCAAGACAACGGGGCGCGTGGCGCCCAGATATCAAGTGCTTATTTCTTTCTAGGTGGAGGCAGATCGGTACAATTGCCATGCGCCACTTCGGCCGCCATTCCGATGCTCTCGCCCAAGGTTGGGTGAGCGTGGATGGTTTTGCCAATGTCCACAGCATCTGCACCCATCTCAATGGCAAGCACGATCTCTCCGATCATGTCTCCAGCATGTGTACCCACAATGCCTCCACCCAAGATGCGTCCATGGCCGTGTGCCTCAGGGGAATTGTCAAACAGCAACTTCGTAAAGCCCTCGTCTCGACCGTTTGCGTTTGCTCGACCCGAAGCGGCCCAAGGGAACAACCCCACCTTAATGGGAATGCCTTCGGCCTTGGCTTGATCTTCGGTCAAGCCAACCCATGCCACCTCAGGATCTGTGTAAGCAACACTGGGGATGACTCGAGCATTGAACTGGCTGGCCGCCAAATCGGCTTGACCCAACAATTCACCTGCGATCACCTCAGCAGCCACATGGGCTTCGTGTACCGCTTTGTGCGCCAACATGGGTTGCCCCACCAAGTCGCCAATCGAAAAGATATTGCTCACATTGGTGCGCATTTGCGTGTCCACATTGATAAAGCCCCGATCGGTCACTTCAACGCCTGCTTTCTCAGCAGCAATCTTGCGGCCATTTGGGCTTCTGCCAACGGCTTGCAACACCAAATCATAGGTATCGGTGTGGGTCTTGCCTTCACTCTCAAAGGTGACCTCGATGCCTTTGGGTGTGGCTTTTGCAGCAACCGTCTTGGTCTTGAGCATGATGTTGTCAAAGCGGTGTGCATTCATTTTTTGCCACACTTTGACCAAATCCTTATCAGCACCTTGCATGAGGCCATCCATCATCTCCACGACATCCAAGCGTGCCCCCAGTGTGCTGTAGACGGTTGCCATCTCAAGCCCAATGATCCCACCACCCAAAATCAACATGCGTTTGGGCACTTCCTTCAGACCCAAGGCGCCAGTGCTGTCAATCACTCTGGGGTCCTCTGGCATGAAGGGCAAGCGTACCGCTTGAGATCCGGCTGCAATGATGCAATTCTTAAACGAGATCACGCGCTCACTTCCCGTTTGAGCTTGGCCATCGCCTTGGGTTTCTTGTACACGCATGTGATGCGCGTCCACAAAGGTGCCATATCCACGAACGGTTTGAACCTGGCGCATCTTGGCCATGGCTGCGATGCCTTTGGTGAGTTTGCCAACCACTTTGTTTTTGTGATCACGCAACTTGTCCAAGTTCACCGTGGGTTTTGAAAACTCAACGCCCATATCCCCCAAGTGAGAGACCTCATCCATGACGGCCGCAACGTGCAACAAAGCCTTGGAGGGGATACAGCCCACGTTCAAGCACACGCCACCTAAATCCGCGTAGCGTTCAACCAAAATCACTTTCAAACCCAAGTCTGCAGCCCTAAATGCGGCTGAGTATCCGCCGGGGCCAGACCCCAAAACCAACACATCACAATCGGCATCGGAGATGGGTGCGCTATTGACCTTGTTTGCGGCCGCTTGAGCCGGCGCACTGGGTGCGGGTGCAGAAACTGCTGGGGGTGCTGCAGAGGGTGCGGGTGAAGGCGCACTTGCACCCTCGCTCTCCAGACTCAAGAGAACCGTGCCTTCAGAGACTTTATCGCCCAACTTGACTTGGACCTCTTTGACCACACCTTCGTGTGAGCAGGGAATCTCCATGGAGGCTTTATCGGATTCAACCGTGATCAGGCTTTGCTCCACCTTCACACGGTCTCCAACTTTGACCAACACTTCAATCACAGAGACTTCCTTGAAGTCTCCGATATCGGGTACTTTGACTTGAACAATCGCCATGGTGAATCCCCTATTCGTTAAAGCAATACACGGCGGAAATCAGCCAAAATGGCTGCCAAATGCGCATTAAAGCGCGCAGCCATTGCGCCATCAATCACCCGGTGATCCCAACTGAGGGAGAGAGGCAACATCAAACGTGGCACAAACTGTTTGCCATCCCAAACGGGTTCAGTCTGGCTTTTACAAACACCCAAAATGGCCACTTCAGGCGCATTGATGATGGGCGTGAAATACCGCCCGCCAATACCACCCAATGAAGAAATGGTGAAGCAAGCACCCGTCATCTCTGCTGGACTCAACTTGCCCTCGCGAGCTTTTTTGGCCAACTCACCCATTTCCTTGGAAATTTGCAAGATCCCTTTTTGATCGGCATCTTTGATGACTGGCACCATGAGGCCGTTGGGCGTGTCAGCGGCAAATCCGATATGGAAATATTTCTTATAAACCAACTCTTCTCCATCCAAAGATGAGTTGAACTCGGGAAAGGCTTTCAATGCACTGACACAAGCTTTGATCAAAAACGCCAGCATGGTCACCTTGACTCCCGCTTTTTCGTTTTCTTTATTGGTTTGCACTCTAAAGGCTTCAAGCTCAGTGATGTCTGCATCATCGTGATTGGTCACATGGGGAATCATCACCCAATTGCGATGCAAATTGGCTCCACTGATTTTTTTGATACGGCCAAGCGCCTTTCTCTCGACTTCACCAAATTTTGCAAAGTCAACTTTGGGCCAGGGCAAAAGTCCAAGCGCCGCACCTGAATCGGCTCCTTGAGAGGAAGAGCCCGCATGGGAAGCATTTGCTTGGGCAGACATCACGGACTTGGAATAAGTGTGAAGATCCTCGACACCAATGCGACCCTTTGGACCCGTGCCTGTGACGCGCTCAAGAGGAATACCGAACTCTCTGGCCAACTTTCGAATCGAGGGCGAAGCATGAGGCACTTTGGCCAAAGAAGAGGCACTTTGTGCGGGTTGATGTGCACTGGCACTTGAGGGCTGAACTGGCAAGGATGCTTGAGAGACGGGGGCAGTGCTGGGGGCTGGTGCACTGGCGACAGCGCTTGGGGCTGGTGCACCCGCAGATACTGGAGCCGAGGCTTGCGCCACGCCTTTGATCATGCCCAACAAATCACCTCGATTGACCTTGTCTCCCACTTTCACTCTCAATGACTCAATGACGCCAGCATGAGAGCTTGGAATTTCCATTGAAGCTTTATCAGATTCAACGGTGATCAATGACTGTTCAGCCTTTACCGAGTCACCCACCTTGACCATGACCTCAATCACGGCAACGTCTTTGAAGTCACCAATGTCTGGGACCAACAACTCGAGTGAGGAGGCTGCTGCGGGAGCACTGGTTGCAGCAGCATTGCTGCTCGCGGCCACTGGGGCTGGTGCAGAGGGCGCTGGGGCTGCTGGCGCTGCAGAAGGGGCCGAAGCGCTGGCTTCGGACGATTCAACCATGGCCAAGACAACGCCTTCTTTGACTTTGTCGCCCAACTTGACTTTGAGCTCCTTGATCACGCCTGCGTGAGAGCTTGGAATTTCCATGGAAGCTTTATCAGATTCTACGGTGATCAAGGATTGATCCACCTTGATGGTGTCTCCCACTTTGACCATTAATTCGATGACCGATACGGACTCAAAGTCCCCAATGTCAGGCACTTTTACTTCAACAATGCTCATGATTTTGTCTCCTACTTAGGCCATCAAAGGGTTGATCTTTTGAACATTGATTTGATACTTCTCAATGGCCTCTTTGACTTTGGCAACTGGCACGGAACCGTCTTCACTCAACGCCTTTAGAGCCGCCAAAACGATATAGTGGCGATTCACCTCAAAATGCTCTCTCAAGCGTGAACGGAAGTCGCTACGTCCGAAGCCATCGGTACCCAAAACTTTGTAGTTCACACCCTTTGGCATGAAGGCTCTGATTTGATCGGCGTAAGATTTCATGTAATCGGTTGAAGCCACCACAGGACCGGGGTGAGCGCCGAGTTGTTGCGCCACATAGCTCAAGCGAGGCTTGGCCTCAGGGTTGAGTAAATTAAAGCGTTCGGTGTCTTGCCCCTCGCGTGCGAGCTCATTGAAACTTGGGCAACTCCACACGTTGGCTACCACACCAAAATCCTTGAGCAACAACTCTTTTGCAGCGATTGACTCGCGCAAAATAGTTCCAGAGCCCAACAAATTAACACGCGGTGCTTTCTTGGGGCCCTCACCCTCCATTAAGCAATACATGCCTTTGATAATTCCCTCTTCTGTGCCCTCTTTTAAGCCAGGCATCGAATAGTTTTCATTCAAAAGGGTGATGTAGTAGAACACATTCTCTTGATTTTCTACCATGCGCTTGAGACCGTTTTGCATGATCACGCCCACTTCATGTGCGAAGGTTGGATCGTAGCTAATGCAATTGGGAATGGTGCCCGCCAAAATGTGGCTATGACCGTCCTCGTGCTGCAAACCCTCACCATTCAACGTGGTTCTACCAGACGTACCGCCCAGCAAGAAGCCTCGGGCTTGCATGTCGCCCGCTGCCCAAGCCAGGTCTCCAATACGCTGGAAACCAAACATGGAGTAGTACACGTAGAAAGGAATCATGATGCGGTTGCTGGTTGAGTAAGAGGTTGCTGCCGCAATCCAACTGCTCATCCCTCCAGCCTCATTGATACCTTCTTGCAAAATTTGTCCAGCTTTGTCCTCTTTGTAATACATCACTTGGTCTTTATCGACGGGTGTGTACTGCTGGCCAGCTGGGTTGTAGATACCCACTTGCCTAAAGAGTCCTTCCATGCCAAACGTGCGTGCCTCATCCACCAAAATAGGTACCACGCGCGAGCCCAAATGTTCGTCTCTCAAGAGTTGAGTCAAAAAGCGCACATAGGCTTGGGTGGTGGAGATTTCACGACCCTCAGAGGTGGGCTCCAACACCGACTTGAAGGTCGAGAGGGGGGGAGTGATGAACTTTTCATCGCTTTTGACACGGCGGTGGGGCAAGTAGCCACCCAAGGCTTTGCGACGCTCGTGCAAATACTGCATCTCTGGGGTGTCGTCAGCGGGTTTGTAAAACGGCAATTCAGACAATTGGCTATCGGGCACGGGGATGTTAAAGCGGTCTCTGAAAGCTTTGATATCCTCATCGGTGAGTTTTTTGGTTTGGTGAACGGTGTTCTTACCTTCACCAATTTTGCCCATGCCAAAACCCTTGACCGTTTTTATTAGCAATACTGTGGGTTGGTCCTTGTGCTTGACCGCCTTGGCATAAGCCGCATACACCTTTTGGGGATCATGACCTCCACGACGCAGATTCCAAATCTCATCGTCACTCATCTTGGCCACCATCTCCAAGGTCTTGGGGTCGCGAGCGAAGAAGTGCTGTCGCACATAGGCTCCGTCGTTGGCCTTGAAGGCTTGGTAGTCTCCGTCAAGCGTCTCCATCATGACTCGACGCAAAGCACCGTCTTTGTCTCGGGCCAACAATCCATCCCAATTGCTGCCCCAAATCAGCTTGATCACATTCCAGCCCGAACCACGGAACTCACTCTCGAGCTCTTGAATGATTTTGCCGTTACCTCGAACTGGACCATCTAATCTTTGCAAATTGCAATTGATCACAAAAATCAAATTGTCCAACTTCTCACGAGCAGCCAAACCAATGGCTCCCAAAGACTCAACTTCGTCCATCTCACCGTCACCACAGAACACCCAGATCTTTCTGTTTTCTGTATTGGCAATTCCACGAGCGTGGAGGTACTTCAAAAAGCGCGCTTGATAAATCGCCATCAGTGGACCCAAGCCCATGGATACCGTTGGGAACTGCCAAAACTCAGGCATGAGTTTGGGATGGGGATAACTTGATAAGCCTTTGCCTTCCACCTCTTGGCGGAAATTTAAAAGTTGCTCCTCACTCAAGCGACCTTCCAAAAAGGCCCTTGCATACACCCCAGGAGACACGTGTCCTTGGATGTAGAGCAAATCGCCACCATGGTTTTCACTCTCTGCATGCCAAAAGTGATTGAATCCAGCGCCAAACATGTGAGCCAGTGAAGCAAATGAACCGATGTGCCCGCCCAGATCTCCTCCATCCACTGGGTGATGGCGATTGGCTTTGACGACCATGGCCATGGCATTCCAACGCATGTAAGCCCTCAGGCGCTCTTCGATCTCGATATTGCCTGGACAAATTTCCTCTTCGCTGGGGTCAATGGTGTTGACGTAGCCCGTATTGGCGGAGAACGGCATATCAATGCTGCTTTCTCTGGCGTGCTCGAGTAACTGCTCTAATAAATAGTGCGCACGTTCTGGTCCTTCAGACTGAATAACTGCAGTCAAAGCTTCCATCCACTCACGTGTCTCTTGTGAGTCAGTGTCGTTAATGGCAAATGTACGCGAGTCGCTAGGTTGAGCTGACATACTTGTCTCCTGGTTGAACTTTGAGAACGCAAAGATCTTTTTAACAAATGATCTTTTTTTAATAGTATCTCACAAAAAAAGTCTGATTTCAAATCGTGCTTTTGCATTTCACAATATGAAATTAAAGAAGTCAATCCATGAGAACTTTCTTTTTTTGAATAGATTGCAGTGCAACACAGCTGAGGCTTTTTTCTTCTAAACTCTAGGACAATGACCGATACTCGCCCCTCCCCCTCCACTGCCAGTCCCAAATCTCCGATCCGAGTTTTATTAAAGGCGATTGCCGTTCGCTGGTCAAGCTGGTGGAAAAAGCAAAGCCCCAGCCGGCAAGATCGATTGGCTTTGATTGCCCCGTTGATTGCGGTCATTTTCTTCTTCACCACCATTGCAGCAGCATTCGCCTATCTTCGCTTTGAGGAGGTAATGAGAGAAGAGGAAACGCTTAGGCGAGACATTGAGTACGCCCAACAGCGTTTGCGATTGAGACTGTTGGAACGCCAAGAGCAAGTTACCCGTCTATCCAAAGACATCTCCTCTGGTGATGTTGCTCCCTCGGACTTTGCAATCGAGGCTGACTCGATGCTCACACATTACCCAGAAATCAACTCCATTTCTTGGATCGATCCCCTTTTGCACAGCAAACACACCCTAGGGGGGGCCGGACTTGAAATGCCTGGCCTTCGTGTTGAACAAATTCTGGCCTCTAACGCATCCCTCAGATCCACTTTTGAATGGGTTGCTCAGTTCCACCAAGCTGCCTATGCTCCCATTCAAATCACCATGGATTCAAAGGGAGAGGTTGAAAACGCTTATTTGGACTTGTTCCTTCCAGTCATTAAAAAGGGCCGTTTTGACAGTGCCTTTTTGGTTGAATACAAAATTGATGGCTTGATGCGCTTTGTTGTTCCACCAGAGATCACGATTAGAAACGCGGTCTCCTTGCTTGATGCCGATCAACATTTGCTTGCGGGTCAAGTCCTTCGTTCTCGTCCCAGTTCCCAATACCTTCCAGCTTGGATCAACCCCAACTACGAATTCTCTGTACCCGTGTCCCCCGTTGGGAATGGCCTATTGATCAAAGGACAGGTGTACCGAACCTCCAATGGTGTCATTGGAAATGGCTTATTTTGGCTGGTGAGCTTCATGAGTTTACTCACCGCTTGGATGCTCATTGGCACTTGGCGACACACCCGAAGAAGACTGCAAGCCCAACGCGATTTGCTCTCTGAGACCAATTTTCGACGCGCCATGGAAAACTCAATGCTCACGGGCATGCGTGCCATGGACATGAAAGGCTGCATTACTTATGTCAATTCCGCGTTCTGTCAAATGACGGGCTGGAGTGAAAACGAATTGGTGGGCCAATACCCCCCATTTCCCCACTGGCCTGAATCTGACCACGAATTGCTTGCTGCAAAACTGGCTGAGGAACTCAGCGGCAGAACCAGTCAAAGCGGACTACAAGTCAAAGTCAAACGCAAGGATGGATCGATCTTTGATGCTCGTCTTTATGTATCACCCTTAATTGACGCATCCGGTGAGCAATCCGGTTGGATGACCTCCATGACTGACATCACCGAGCCCAACCGGATTCGCCAACAGCTCTCCGCCTCCTACGAACGTTTCACCACAGTACTTGAGGCCTTGGATGCGTCCGTTTCTGTGACCCCCATTGGATCCACTGAAATCTTATTCACCAACAAACTCTATCGCCAATGGTTCGGAAGCCAAAGCGAGGGACACATGCAAATGATCGACTTGGCATTCGAATCCATGCAGTCCCTTATTAACTCTCCACAAGATGCAGATGACATGGTGGGCTTGCCCAGCGGTAGCTTTGAACGAACGCTCTCTGAGAATGCTGAAATTTTCATCACCGGTTTGGATAAATGGCTTGAAGTCCGCTCGCGTTACTTGAACTGGGTAGATGGCAGGCTTGCACAAATGATCATTGCAACCGACATCACCCCAAGGAGACAAGCCGAGGAGCAATCGGCCATGCAAGCCGAGCGTGCTCAATCGGTGAGTCGACTCATCACCATGGGCGAGATGGCGTCCAGTGTCGCGCACGAACTCAATCAACCTTTGACAGCCATCAGCAACTATTGCACAGGCATGGTTTCTCGAATCAAGTCTCAACAAATTGCAGAGTCAGAGCTCATCTTTGCCCTTGAAAAGACAGCCCACCAGGCTCACCGAGCAGGTCAAATAATTCAAAGAATACGCAGTTTCGTCAAACGCAGCGAGCCCAATCGCAGCTTGGCCAATATCAGCACAATCGTCATGGAAGCCGTTGAATTGGCTGACATTGAGCTCAAACGCCGCCAAGTCAAGCTCACACACTACATCTCCACCCACTTGCCCCCCGTGATGTTGGACCCCATTTTGATTGAACAAGTGTTGGTCAATTTATTAAAAAATGCGGCGGAATCCATTGACAACGCCAATCGCGGGTTACCCGATCGACACGTTGAACTTAAAGTATTACCCAAACTGATCGACGGTCAAAAAACGGTGGAATTCACCGTCACCGATAGTGGCAAGGGCCTGGCTCCAGAGGTCTTGGAGAGACTCTTTGAGGCCTTCTTTTCTACCAAAACAGAGGGCATGGGAATTGGTTTGAACTTGTGCAGAAGCATCGTGGAGTCACACCAAGGCAGAATGACGGCCACCAACCTCTACAATCAAGACCAAGTCAAAGGTTGCTGTTTCTCGTTTTGGCTCCCCTCCTTTGTTCAAGAGCCAATCCAATAAGAACCGTCAGAAACGTATACACTAGCGGAAAACTTTCATTTCATTCATTCAGGTTGAGGCAATTCATGAGTTTGATCCCCAAAAAAGGCAATGTTTATGTGGTTGATGATGACGAGGGAGTTCGCGACTCCTTGCAATGGCTCTTGGAGGGAAAAGACTACCGAGTTCGTTGTTTTGACTCAGCCGAAAATTTTCTCAGTCGCTACGACCCCAAAGAAGTGGCCTGCTTGATTGTTGATATTCGCATGGGTGGCATGAGTGGGTTGGAATTGCAAGAAAAACTCATCGAGAAGAACTCCCCCCTGCCCATCGTCTTCATCACTGGCCACGGGGACGTACCCATGGCTGTGGACACCATGAAAAAAGGCGCCATGGACTTTATCCAAAAGCCCTTTAAGGAAGAGGAACTTCTGCCCTTGGTCGAACAAATGCTAGAAAAAGCAAAAGCGGCATTTGCCGGTCATCAACAAGCTGCTTCACGCGACGCTTTGATGTCCAAGCTCACCTCTCGCGAGGCGCAAGTCCTCGAGCGCATTGTGGCTGGGCGCTTGAATAAACAAATTGCCGATGACTTGGGCATCAGCATCAAAACGGTAGAGGCTCACCGAGCAAACATCATGGAAAAGCTCAACGCCAACACCGTTGCTGATTTGCTCAAAATAGCGCTTGGTCCTAACGCCAACAAGGCTTGAAAGGCGCCTACAAGCGCATTCTCATTTTTGCCCCTCTTCTTTGCCTTGGGGTCTGCACCGACCCCAAGCTCACGAGTCTGCTTCACCCCAAATCACCATGGGGTTAGCGCTCAAACCGCCCCTTTGATCTCTTGGCACCTGCTCTAGAGTGAACGCCCCCCTTTATTCAGGCTCAAATGCTCGTCAACTGTGAGCTCGCTTTAAAGCATGAGAAAATACCATTTGTCTTGCCCCAACCTTGGATAGAGCCTCTCTTTGAGTGGCTTGTCTACATTCACACGCGCTTTGCAAAACCAATCGGAACAACGATGAACGCTCAACTCATTGACGGTGTAGCCCTCTCCAATACCATTCGCGAGAGTTTGACCACAGAAACTCTGGCTTTAAAAGCCAAAGGTATTACCCCTGGGCTGGCTGTGATTTTGGTGGGCGACAATCTCGCAAGTCAAGTCTATGTGCGCAACAAGGTGAAAGCCTGCGCCCAAGTGGGTATCCACTCGGTACTGGATCAGCACCCAAGCACGCTCTCCAGCGAAGACTTGTTTAAAAGGATTGATGAACTCAACCAAGATCCCAGCATCCATGGCATCTTGGTCCAACTTCCCCTGCCTGCGCACATCAACGCACAAGAGGTGATCGAGCGCATCTCTCCCTTAAAGGATGTGGACGGCTTTCACATCAGCTCCGCTGGCGCCCTGATGACTGGCTCGCGGGGGTTTTGGCCCTGTACGCCCTACGGGTGCATGAAAATGCTAGAACACATTGGTTTTGATCTCAAAGGCAAACACGCTGTGGTCGTTGGTCGCTCCAACATCGTGGGCAAGCCCATGGCCATGATGCTTTTACAAAAAAATGCAACCGTGACCATCTGTCACAGCGCAACACCCAATTTGAAAGAGATGACATTGATGGCAGATGTTTTGGTGGCTGCAGTTGGGGTTGCCAAACTCATTACCAAAGACATGGTGAAACCCAACGCCGTTGTAATTGATGTGGGCATGAACCGAGATGAACACGGCAAACTCTGTGGCGACGTTGACACCGAGGGCGTGAAAGAAGTGGCCTCCTTCATCACCCCTGTGCCCGGTGGGGTTGGGCCCATGACCATCACCATGTTGTTGGCCAATACCCTTGAAGCTTGTACTTCGATGCATGCCTGAACACATCGGCAAAAACCTCACTCCTTTGAAGACATGAACAACACAACCGTGCACCCTGCAGAGCATCAACCACAAAGTAAGAATGCATTGCTTGATTTTTCTGGGTTGCCCAGATTTGATGAGTTTAGTGTGGATCAAATTGGCCAAAGCATCCCACTTCTTTTACAGCAAGCCAAAGATGCTTTGCATGAGGTTGAGCATTCAACTTCATCGCTGAACTGGGAACTCATTTCCTTGAAGCTTGAGGTGCCAGTTGAAAAACTCACGCGAGCTTGGGGCATGGTCTCACATCTGAATTCGGTGGTCGACAGCCCTGAACTCAGGGCCGCATACAACGAAGCACTTCCCTTGGTCACTGAGTTTTGGACGCAACTCGGCTCAAGCACTGCTTTGTTTGCAGTCTTTCAATCCTTGAACCCCTCAGAGCTCAATGCCGAGCAAAGCAAAGCTTTGGAGAATGCATTGCGCAATTTCGAACTCGGAGGCGCCAAACTCCAAGGCACAGATAAAGAGCGCTACGCCGAGCTTCAAGAAAAAATGGCCGAGTTGAGTCAAAAATTCAGCGAAAACGTACTCGACGCAACCGACGCCTGGAGTTACACGGCAACGCTTGAGGAGCTAGAAGGTGTCCCACCTGAGGTCATTCAAGCCTGTCTTGAAGGGGCCAAGGCCAACCAACAAAGTGGCTACCGATTGACCCTTAAGATGCCCGTCTACCTGCCCATCATGCAGTTTGCAAAAAACCGAGCACTTCGAGAAAAACTCTACACCGCCTATCAAACCAGAGCTTGTGCTCAAAGCGCCAACGAATTCCAAAAATTTGACAACACACACGTCTTACATGAGATTTTGCGCCTCAGACTTGAAGAGGCCCGGTTACTTGGGTTTAAAAACTTCGCCCAACTCTCTCTTGCCAGCAAAATGGCAAGCACAGAGTCTGAGGTTCGTGATTTCTTGCTTCAGTTGGCCTTGAAAGCAAAACCATTTGCTTTGAAGGATTTATCTGACTTGAGAGCACACGCCAAGCTCTTGGGAATCGATGACCCCCAGGCTTGGGACTGGACCTTCATTGGCGAGAGACTCAAAGAGAGCAGATACGCTTTCAGCGAAACAGAGGTGAAGGCTTATTTCCCCTACCCTCGGGTTCTCCAAGGACTCTTTCAAATCGTGCAAACCCTCTTTGAGGTGAACATCCAAAAAGACCATGCACCCACTTGGCACCCAGATGTCGAGTTCTACAGACTTGAGCGCCAAGGCCAATTGATTGGGCAGTTCTACCTCGACCCTTTTGCAAGAAACTCGAAACGTGCCGGCGCTTGGATGGATGATGTTCGCGGACGTTGGTTAAGACCAGACACGCAAACCCTCCAAACCCCAGTGGCCTACTTGGTGTGCAACTTTGCCAAGGGCTTAGAGGGCGAACAAGCCCTTTTGACCCATGACGATGTGATCACTTTGTTTCACGAATTTGGACATGGATTGCATCACCTCATGACCCAAGTCAATGAGCTCGATGTCTCAGGGATCAATGGCGTTGAGTGGGATGCAGTGGAACTGCCCAGTCAATTCATGGAGAATTTCTGCTGGCAATGGTCTGTCGTTGAAAACATGACTCAACACCACCAAACAGGCCAACCCATGCCCAAGGCATTGTTTGACAAAATGCTGGCCGCTAAAAACTTTCAAAGTGGTCTTCAAATGCTCAGACAAATTGAGTTCTCTCTCTTTGACTGGATGATTCACTCTCAAACCCCGCTGGTCGAGGACGTGGCTGTGATCTTAAAAGAGGTACGCGATCAGGTGAGTGTTGTCCCTGTGCCCGAGTTTTGTAGGCCCGCCCACAGTTTCAGTCACATTTTCGCTGGCGGCTATGCAGCGGGCTACTACAGCTACAAATGGGCAGAGGTTTTGAGTGCCGATGCCTACGCGGCCATCGAGGAACAACTCCAAAGTGGGGGCACCTTTAATCCCGCCATGGGAGAGAGCTACCGAAAAAACATTCTTGAGGTGGGCGGATCAAGAAGCGCCATGTCTTCATTCCTCGCCTTCAGAGGCCGCGAGCCCTCCATCGATGCGCTCCTCAGGCACCAAGGGTTGAATTAAAGCCACCCCTTCAGCGCCGCCTTAAAACTCGAGGGTTTTTACACCCTCAGAGGTGCCCATGAGGCAAATGTTAGCTTTTTGGTGTGCAAATACACCCACTGTCACAACACCAGGCCACTGACTAACCTCGTCCTCAAACGCCAGTGGTTCAAGGATCTCTAGGCCCCAGACATCCAAAATGTGCTGTCCATTGTCGGTCACCAAAGGAGCGTCGCCCTTCATTCGAACTCGAGCTTGCCCGCCTTTTTGCTGGAAGCGCTCAATGAGCACGTGTGCAGCCATGGGAATGACCTCCACGGGCAATGGGAAGTTGCCCAGCACCTTCACCCACTTGCTCTCATCGACGATGCACACAAACCTCTTGGCTTGAGAGGCCACGATTTTCTCTCGGGTCAATGCCGCCCCTCCCCCTTTGATCATGTTGCCTTTGGGGTCGATCTCATCTGCCCCATCAACGTAAACATCCAAGGGCTGTCCGCTCTTTAAATCACTGACCACAATCCCATGGGACAACAGTCGTTGGGTCGACGCCTCTGAGCTGGAGACTGCCCCCAAGATGGACAAACCAGAGGCAGCCAGTGCATCGATGAAATAATTGACCGTGGAGCCCGTGCCAACACCCACCCAGGTGCCAGCCCGAACATGGCTCACCGCGGCTTGTCCAACCAGGGCTTTCAATTGATCTTGGGTAAGAGGTGAACTCACGCGATAATCTCCCTTTGAGCGAGGCCCCTCAAAAGAGCCCAACCATTTAAAAGAAAGTAGTTTAACGAATGCCAATCCCTTATGCACTCATTCGTCCGTTATTTTTTTCTTTCGATGCAGAGCGCATCCACGACTGGACCTTGTCATTGCTGGCGAAAACTCAATACACTCCATTGAGCTCACTGTATCGCCAAGACTTCGTTGCAGACCCTGTGCGCTTGTGTGGACTGAACTTCCCCAACCGAGTTGGTCTAGCAGCTGGGCTGGATAAAAATGCGCGCTGCATTCCAGCCTTCTCAAAAATGGGCTTTGGCTTTGTGGAGGTGGGAACGGTCACACCGCTTGGTCAAAGCGGAAACCCCAAACCCAGAATATTTCGAATTCCTCAAAAGCAACGTTAGGAGGTATTTCTGCGTTGCGCTGTTCGAATGCGATCAGAGTATTTGAGAATCATTTTGCGTCGAGGGACAGGTCGAGCGTTTTTCGGACGAAGGTCTGACTGTTGCTCG
>CAIKYO010000206.1 GCA_903831655.1 uncultured Burkholderiales bacterium | reverse complement strand
TCCCTTGTTGGGCAAAGAACCAGAGCTTGAACATTCATGCGAGGCGCCTCCAAGCGGTTCACAAGCGGGAGTCCAAAGGCCACCGTCTTGCCGCTTCCAGTGCTGGCCTGGGCGATCAAGTCATGTCCTGCTAAAGCCAGAGGCAAGGCCTTGGCCTGAATGGGGGTCATCTGGGTGAGCCCCATTTGATGCAAATTGTCCAAAGCGGCCTGGGGAAGAGAGAGGGTCTCAAAGCCCAGAGCTTTGTTGCTGTCGATTGTGTTGTTGTCCATGACAAGCATTATCGATGCAAACGAGTCTCCAAGGTGAGCACCACCAAAACACAGCGACTTACACCAAAATGTTGAAGAGGCAATGATGAGCCATGTATGCAGAATCTATGCGGCATGTATGAGGCATGTTTGATTTTGCTCATTCGAAAAAAAACCTCGCCAATTCCTTGACGAGGTTTTCTGCTCTAGTTCTGGCCATTCAGGCCAGAGCGCCATCACTTGGCTTTTTTGTAGGCCACGACCTTTTGGTGCTGTTCGCCTAAGCCCTCAACGCCCACTTTCATGACGTCACCAGGCTTTAAGAAGACGGGGGCCTTTTGGCCGTTCTTCTTGACACCCATGCCCACTCCTGGAGGGGTACCGGTTGTGATCACGTCACCGGGGTACAGGGTCATGAACTGAGAGACGTAGCTAATGAGCTTGGCCACACCAAAAACCATCGTGCGGGTGTTGCCAGACTGCATGCGAACGCCATTCAAGTCCATCCACAAATTGAGTTTTTGGGGATTGGGTACTTCGTCACGTGTCACAAGCCATGGACCAATGGGACCAAAGGTGTCACAACCCTTGCCCTTGTCCCAAGTGCCAGCGCGCTCGATTTGGTACTCGCGCTCGCTCACGTCGTTCACGGTGCAATAACCCGCCACATAGTTCAACGCATCCTTTTGGCTCACATAACTGGCCTTGGTACCAATCACCACGCCAAGCTCAGCTTCCCAGTCCGACTTCACAGAACCTTTGGGGAGCATCACGTCGTCATTGGCACCTTGAATGCAAGAGTTGGCTTTCAAGAAAATGATGGGCTCTTTCGGTAAGGGCATGCCTGCCTCTGCAGCGTGGTCAGCGTAGTTCAAACCAATCGCCACGAATTTGCTCACATGGCTCACGGGACAGCCCAAACGGGGGTTTCCGCGAACGAGTGGGAGTTTGTCGGTTTTGAGCTTGGCGAGCTTGGCCAAAGATTTGTCGCTCAACTCCTCAGGACCCAAGTCCTTGATCACGTGGCTCAAATCTCTCAATTTGCCGTTCTCATCGATGAGACCTGGTTTTTCTTTACCAGGGTTGCCATAACGAACTAATTTCATGGAAGGGGTCCTTTCAGGTTTTTATAAAAAATGAATCCTTGATCTCAATACATTGGAGTTTTGAGCGAGTCCTCGACTGTATTGGATTTATGGGTGGTTTTGCATGAGGTCTTACCCATGCGGATGAAGAATTTGAGAGTTGATGGGATTGAATCCCCAACCCTTAAAAAGACAGACACACAAAATTATTTTTGAGTTGGATGGGTTCCATCAAGTGACCATCAAGGTCAGCAAGCTCGCCTCCAGGTGTTCGGTTGGCAAGCGCTTAAAGCCAGAGCGCACAAAGCGGTGCATGCGTCCAATTAAAAAGCTCACCAGCACACTTGCCCTTTGCTGTGTGACCACCGTTGGCGTAGAAGAGGCATTGGCCCAAGTGGACTCCTTGATCACTTGTCTGAGACTGGACTCAATGCGGTCAAAGAAATGGTTCACCCTTTGGTGCAAGCGGTCGTTCTCCAAGAGCAACGCATCTCCCACCATGACACGTGCCATGCCTGGGTTTTTCTCAGCAAACTGCAAAAGCATGGCGACCATGCGCTGCGCTTTTTGCATGCCTTCACCCTCTCGGGCTGAGATCTGACTCAGCAAGTGGTACACACTCTCTTCAATGAAGTCGATCAAGCCCTCAAACATTTGTGCTTTGGAGGCAAAGTGTCGATACAAGGCTGCCTCGCTGACTCCCAACTTGGCCGCCAAGGAGGCAGTGGTCACGCGCTCAGATCCGGGTTGCTCCAGCATCAGGGCCAGGGTTTCTAAGATTTGGATGCGACGCTCACCGGGCTTGAGCCTTTTCTTGGGGGAAGCACCTTGGGTGTCCAAGCCCTCGTCTTGTGCGCCAGATGCATTCAACTCAGAAGCTTCCAAGTCGCTCAAATCACTCAAGTGGGTTTGCGGTTGGGAAGCTTGGGTCATGAATACAGTCTCACAAGGCAGTAAGTTAGGAGATAAAGGCAGACTAGGGTCGCATGCAAGAGAGGACCCATTGGCCAATCCCTTGCACTATAGAGGAGAAGGATTCAGGCTTAGACAAGGGTGAACCCCAATGCCAATGTTCCTTCATTCAATCTCAAAACGACCTGATCATGGTCCCAAATGCTTGATCCGTCAAGATCTCAAGCAGTAACGCATGAGGCACACGCCCATCGATGATGTGCACCGAGTTGACGCCGCTCTTGGCGGCGTCCAAGGCGCCACTGATCTTGGGCAGCATCCCACCACTGATGGTTCCGTCCTCAAAGAGCGCATCAATTTCTCTGGCCGTCAAATCGGTAAGCAAATTGCCTTCCTTGTCCAGCACCCCGGGTGTGTTGGTGAGGAGCACCAATTTCTCAGCACTGAGGACAGTTGCCAACTTGGCCGCCACCACATCGGCATTGATGTTGTAAGTCTCATTGTTTTCGCCAAATCCGATGGGACTGATCACTGGGATGAAGGCGTCGTCTTGAAGGGCTTTCACCACACTGGGATCAATGCCAATGATGTCACCCACTTGGCCCACATCGTATTCTTTGTTGGGGTCTTTGTTGTCGGTCATCTTGAGTTTTCTGGCGTGAATCATGCCGCCATCTCGACCCGTCAAACCCACGGCTTTTCCGCCCGCTTGGTTAATGAGACCCACGATGTCTTGCTGCACCTCACCAGCCAGCACCCACTCGACCACCTCCATGGTCTCGGCATCGGTCACGCGCATGCCTTGGATGAACTCACCCTTTTTGCCCAAGCGGTTCAAGGCGGTCTCAATTTGAGGCCCACCCCCGTGAACCACCACGGGGTTCATGCCCACCAATTTCAAGAGCACCACATCGGAGGCAAAGTCCGCTTGCAAAGCGGGATCCGTCATCGCGTTGCCGCCGTATTTGATCACCAATGTTTTGCCATGAAACTTGCGAATGTAGGGCAAGGCTTGGGCCAAAATCTCGGCCTTTTCGCGAAAGGGAATGCTGTTGTGTTCACTCATGGCGGTGCATCAAAAGAAAGAGGGTGGATAAAAGCAAACCAACTGCTGTCGGGTTCATTTGAAGGGTATTCTATGATGAAGCCAGACCCTAGAGACCAAAATCATCAAACCCATCTTGATTGAATCTGAAGGGTGCTCTCACTTAAGCCATTCCCTAGAGGACTACAGAGCCTAAGGAAGAGCCTTAGTCATTAAAGTGTCACGGAAGTGCTGCTCGTCACACCCGCACACCACAAAATGCTTTATCCTTGAGCCCCCATGATGAAATACCTTCTTTGAATGGACCGCGCCTCCTCCACTGCTGCCCATCCTCACCCTGAGCCGGGCCTGGGTGCGTCCTTTAAAACCCTGTCCCTTTGGCAAGTGGCCTTGGCCAAGCGGGCCATCTTGGCGGGGGACTTGTTGGCCATCGCATTGGCCTTTGCACTGGCTACTCTCATCAATGCGGGCTGGAGTTGGCACCCCATCGACCAAGCCCTTTTGTGGTTCTCGACCCAAATGCACCTGCGTTTTTGGCTCTGGGGAGCCTTGGCAAGTTTGGGCCTCATGGTGTTTCTCACGCGCTACCAGCACTACGTGAACCGTCGACCTTTTTGGGACGAGTTGAGCGACATTTTGTGGACGATTTTGAGCTTGGCGCTCCTAGACATGACGGTCGTAGCGATCACCCGCTGGAACGCCTCTCGGCTTTGGTGGGCCACGGCTTGGGTGGCCTTGTGCGTGTTGATTTTATTGATCCGCGCAGGCATGCGAGTCCTCTTGAATTCGCTTGGGGTATGGGCCAGACCCACCGTGTTGATTGGTCACGGTAAAAACGCACAAGAAGCCTTGGCCGCTTTGCAAAGTGAACCCCACTTGGGCTATGACATCCAAGGCTTTGTAGATGTGGGTCAGACTGGTGATGACGCTTTTGCCAATTCACTAGACCCCTCTCCCTTGAACGCACAACACTTGGGGCTCAAAGCGCTTACCTTGGATGAATTGAAACTCATCGCACAAAAGCCTGGGGTTCAATGGGTCTTGGCCCTTGATCACGCACAGTCCATTGTGCGTGAGCATTGGCTCAGACAACTCTCTCAGTGGGGCGCACAAGAGATTTGTGTGATCCCAGACATGCGCGGTATTCCACTGTACGGCACCGACATCTCCTACTTCTTCTCCCACGAGGTGGCGGTCCTCCGAATTCGAAACAACTTAAAGCGTTGGCCCACCAGGCTTACCAAAAGGCTCTTTGACACGGTCGTGTCTGCGGCCCTCTTGGTCATCTTGTCACCCCTCATGCTGTGCTTGGCCTATCTGATTAAAAGAGATGGGGGCAGTGCTCTTTTTGCCCAACAACGCATTGGCAAAGGCGGTAAGCCCTTTGCATGTCTGAAGTTTCGCTCCATGAAGGTGGGGGCAGAGTCAGCGCTTAAAGAGCTCATCGCACAAGATGCAGATCTCCAAGCCCAATGGCTCAAAGACCACAAAATCAAGAACGATCCGCGCATCACCCCACTGGGTCACTTCATCCGCAAAACCAGCATGGATGAATTGCCCCAGTTGTGGAACGTTCTCAAAGGAGAGATGAGTCTCGTGGGACCCAGGCCCATCGTTCAAGCCGAACTTGACAAGTACGGAGACGATGTGGGTTACTTCTTGATGGTGAGACCTGGCATGACGGGCTTGTGGCAAGTGAGCGGTCGAAACGACATGGCCTACGAGCAGCGCGTCTACCTTGACACTTGGTATGTGAAGAACTGGTCGCTTTGGTACGACTTGGTGATTTTGTTCAAAACCGTGAGTGTGGTCTTAAAGCGAAGCGGTGCTTATTAAGAGCTCAAGGCTTCATGTTTTGTTGCTGCCACGCCCAG
>CAIKYO010000205.1 GCA_903831655.1 uncultured Burkholderiales bacterium | reverse complement strand
TGGTTCATGCCATAACCGGAAATTTCTATTTTGGAGAAACCGGAAATTTTAATCTTGCGCCTACAGTAATGAAGAATATTCCATTGATTTAAAAATTATTGTATTGTAAAATATTTATATAAAAACAAAGAAGGAGTAGATAGTGTCCGCAAGTGCCCCCCCTATAGGTATGAGTTCCGTTGCCGTCATTTCTCAAGGAAATTCAGCAGGCTCATCTAGTTCATCTTCTTTAAATAAATACGATCCTGTGCGGATGGGATCTGAAGATTGTATCCGACGTATAAAACAGACAGCAAAAGTGATAAGCGCGCAAATCCCTCCGAAAAACAATGGAGATAAATTTAATTGTGGTGTGACATTAGAGACCATGAAAGAGCCTACTCTTATCGGCCCGTGTGGTCATACTTTTGATCGATTGTCAACTTTAGGATTTGAGGCAAGTCCTGTTACTAAATGTCCTAATTGTAGGACCAATATTCAATCTCGAACCCCCAATTTGCAAATAAAAACCCTTATCGATGAGTGGCAACAAGAAGACCGTATTCCCACACTCGCCTCTTTCAAGGAGGCTGATGAGAAACTGGCTAACTTATATCTTCAAATTGCTGGGCACGCTGAAAAGAAAGGAAAATATGATGAAGCCCTCACCGCTTATACACAAGCATTTATCTATACCAAAAAATCAGATGCCTATGCGGCAATACCCCAGCTTTATCTGAAATTGGGACAGAATGAACAAGCAGTGCTTGCTTACCTTCATCTTGCCATGTACCAACTCCAAGAAGGTAAAGTCTTGGCGGCCATAGAAAGCTTAGAATCGGCCGAAGAGATATCTCCAAATCCTCTGAAAATCAATGCACTCCTTGTTTGTCTAGGTTTAGATATAAATCCATCTCAAGAACAAATAAACGAAGCAATATTGATCGCTTCGACTCAAAAAGATCCTGAAGATTCAATTGCAATTTATAAACACGTGATTGCTATAAATCCACGACAGTTAGATGTATACATGGCACTTAGCCCTCTACTAAAAGATCCCGCGGAGAGAAACCATCTGCTTTTAAAGGGCTCGATGCTCGCAGAACAGGAAGGTAACCCTGAATTAGCATTAAAACTCCGCACCGAGACCGAGGCTAAAATGCCAGTTTATCCTACATCGATTTCAAAAGAAGATTGGATCAATCCGGCAGCGTTCTTGGCAAAGCTTCCCCCCAAACCACAGGCGCTTCAGGACTACTTGGCAGCCCCTTGTCCGATTTTCGGCGGTGCTGAAGGGAAAACTAGAGCAGAAACTCATATTGTGGTTGCTAGGCCTAAGAATATTATTATTAATGGCGACCCCGTGCCATTTACCCTGTCGAACCTTAATAAACTAGATAAAGAATCCAGAGGAATCGGTTGTCGATATATTTGGGATGAGATTTTAAAGCCTGAAAATAACCTAGATACTCCTCCTGAAATAGAATTTGAATGGCTTGTCATGACCAAAGATGTACTCCCCGGTAGCAGAAATAAAGATTATGCGTTTCAAAAGAACCTTGCAGAAAATAAAGGTTACTCCGTCCCAGGATTCCGAGACGCAGCTACTTGTATTCTTTGGGAAAACCGTAATTCAGGAACTCGTTTTTATAACGATAATCCATGGACCTATACACGCTGTCATGAAATGCTCCAAGGATATCATTTGGTTGTTGGGGGCTTCGCCCCGGGCGGCTTGCGCGTCGACCGCGACTCCGGCGACCGCGAGCTCATCGGCGTCGCGGGCCTGCGGAAGTTCTAAGGACATTGGGCCTTGGATACTTGGCACTTGATATCAGGCAATTGATTTCTTGTTTTTTGGTTTTTTTTCTTGTATTCGGCGAAGCCGAC
>CAIKYO010000204.1 GCA_903831655.1 uncultured Burkholderiales bacterium | reverse complement strand
GATGGCAAATTGGCCAAAGGACAAGAGTTGAACATTGAAGATGGAAGTGCCAATGTGCTCCCAGAGTACGTGATCGTGGATGAGCTAGCATTGCTTCCTGCTGGAGATGTCTTGGCGACTCTCCCCGCTCCCGATCAAGTCCTCTTGCAAACCACCACCATTGTCCAACCTGTGGTTGCCAACGAACTCCATTTGGAGCTCAATGCCTCCAGAGGTTTTGCGCAAAGCGTCAAGACCATGCCCCAAGGCATGTCTTTGAACATTTCGACCACTCAATTGAATTTGAACATTCAACACAAACCCAATCCCAATGGACAGCCTAAAGGCCTGGGAGTCGCCCAAGCGAATAACAACAAATCGGGAGCCAATTCATGATGCCTAACCCCATGGGCCCACGCGCGCAGCCCCAAGTTGCGTTGTTTTTAAAGTCACAGTGGGACATTTACAAAGTCGCCATTGGTTACAGCTTGGTGATTGGTATTTTGTCTCTCTCGCCCACTGTCTTCATGCTCGAGGTTTACGACCGAGTGGTCAACTCTCGCAATGTGATGACCTTGGTCATGTTGCTGGTGATGGTCATTGGTAGTTATGTGATGATGGAGCTCTTGGAGCTCGTTCGCCACTCCTACTTGCAAAAAGTGGCTTTGAGGCTGGACCAAGCCTTTCGCCAAAGGCTATTCACCATTGCGTTTGAGGCGAACCTCAAACGCATGCCAGGCGGCTCTCTCCAAGCTTTCAACGATTTAAGAACCTTGCGAGAGTTCATCCCCTCAGGCGCAGTCATGGCCATCATGGATTCACCCATGGCACTGGTGTTCTTGTTAATCGTCTTCATCGTGAGCCCTTGGTTGGGTGTAATGGCCTTGGTTGGGGCGATGGTTCAAGCGTGGATTGCATACCAAACCGAACAAAAGACCATGCCCGTTTTGACAGAAGCGAACAAGGGTGCGATCGATGCTCAGAACCACGCCAATGGCACCTTGAGAAACGTACAGGTCATTGAAGCCATGGGCATGATGGGCAATATCCACCGCATTTGGATGGGCAAACAAAGAAAATTCTTGCAACTCCAAGCGATTGCCTCAGACACCGCGGGTGCAAACAATGCAGCCTCCAAAATGATTCAAAACTTGCAGAGCTCACTTCTCTTGGGCGCTGCTTGCTGGCTCACCTTAAAGGGTCAAATGTTGGGCGGTGGAGGCATGATGATTGTGGCCTCCACTTTGGGTGGCAAAGTGCTTCAGCCCTTGGCTCAGTTGGTCGCGCAGTGGCGATTGGTGGTGAACGCAAGAGATGCTTACCAACGCTTAGAGACGGTGTTGTCTTACTTCCCACCCACCACAGATTCCATGCCCTTGCCCGCACCCAAAGGGGTATTGAGCGTAGAGCAAGTGGTAGCGGCCGCACCTGGCTCACCCATTCCCATTTTGAAGGGTGTGAATTTTGTGATGAGTCCTGGTGAGTGCGTGATGCTCATTGGACCTTCTGCTTCTGGTAAAACAACACTTGCTCGTCTGATCATGGGACTTTGGCCAGCATCGAGCGGTAAAGTTCGCTTGGACGGTGCAGATGTCTACAGCTGGAAAAAAGAAGAACTCGGTCCTCACTTGGGCTATTTGCCTCAAACTGTCGAGCTCTTTGATGGCACCTTGGCCGAGAACGTCGCACGCTTTGGCGTGGTGGACATTGAGGAGGTCAAGCGAGTCATCGTGCAAGTGGGCTTGGAAGAGATGGTGGCCAACTTACCCGAAGGTCTTGAGACTCGCATAGGAGAGGACGGTGCCGTCCTCTCAGGCGGTCAAAGACAACGCGTGGCCTTGGCCCGTGCCATTTACGGTCGCCCCAAGTTGTTGGTGCTCGATGAGCCCAATTCAAGTTTGGATGATGCAGGCGAGCAAGCTTTACTTGAAACCTTGAAGAGCTTGAAAGCCCAAGGATCCAGCGTGTTGCTCATCACTCACCGCACCAGCGTATTGCCCCAAGCAGACAAACTTTTGATGCTCAGAGAATGTCAAGTGGTGATGTTTGGTCCAAGAGACGAAGTGTTGGGTG
>CAIKYO010000203.1 GCA_903831655.1 uncultured Burkholderiales bacterium | reverse complement strand
TGGATGAATCGTTGCAAATTTCTTTGTCGTAAAGATGATCGAGGTGCGATAGTGCTTGTGAACGTTCAACCCTCAGCTCAATTTGATTGGAATCCTCTCTTTTGCGGCTCTTCAATCGTTCTTTGATGATGGATTCATTGGCCGTGATGTGAACGACCTCGACTCCAGGAAATTCTTTTTTCAAATCGGCTATGTATGCTCTTGAACCGTTGATAACAGATATTGAATGACGTTTGGCCTGTGCCATTTCAGTGTGAGTAATACCGTACTGGTGCTGATTGGCTTGCCAATACATGGCTAGACTCTTCTTATTGATTGCAGCTTGAAAATCATCCGCTGACAAATATTCATCAAGCGGTGTGGATTCGTGAGTGGGCCGATCCACGAGTCGCTTGACCAAATAAATTTGTCCTTGAAGGCGGGACTCGGATTGGAGTCGTTTTATAAGACTATCTTTTCCCGCTCCAGAGGGACCAACCACATAAAGCAATCTTCCATGACTCATGCAAACGCCCCAAACTGAAACCTTTCAAGGATCAAAAAATCAGCCCCGGCATGTGGTTCCTCAAACAGACACAAAGAGTCTACAAACAAAGGCGTGTGACTCAATGAGTCTAGCCTGATAGACAGCTCTTGTTGAATTAAACGTTGAGAATAGGCATCGAGTTGATCCAAACGCCCCGTTAAAGAAATATGAAACTGATAGCAGTCTAGGACATAGGGATACCCCCACTCAAGAAGCATTTGGTCTTCTAACGGAGTTAGTCCATTCAATCGACGCTTGGCAACTTCCTCATCACTCAAAGGCATTCTGAACCGATCCATTTGAGTCACAATCGCATTTGAGATTTGATGAATACGTAAATGATCGTCCATAGGTGTCAAAGCAAAAAAATCTCTAAGTTTTTCAAGCTTTAATTTGAGCTCGAAAGGACTTTGACCCGAGCAAAATTGCCGCAATTGATCCATCAAATGCCCTAGATCTTCCTCTCTTACCAATTTAAAAGGGGCTTTGATCGTCGCATGAAGGCCGTAGCGCGCAGGATCCCTTAGCAAAGATGACAAAACATCTCTGTCAATGTCCTCCAAGAAGGGTCTGTGAAAGACACTCCCAGAACTGGCATCACGCCCTAACCATTCAGACCAGACCCTCCACCATGGACTATTGAGCTGGGGTGTGTAATAAATTGCGTATCGCTTCATGGTGAATTTCGACCGGACTTTTGTGCTTTAGAGACATTTAACCTTAACGCAAATGTCATGATTCACAGTTACATTGATAAGATGATTGAAAAAAATGGTTTTACGAACTTCGATAGACCTCAATGGATTGGCCTACTGGCAAGAGCACCTCTGAGTCTTTTAAATCAAGCATTTGAATCTTACACACATCTTCATTGCGAAATATTAAAACCTTATGAAATCGTCTCCTACATGGTTCAAGCCAGAACGGGCTCGACAGGACAGCGATTCAATGTGGGTGAGGTCACGGTTTCTCGCATGACCCTTAAGCTCACGCTTTCAAAGAACAACAGCACCCAACCTCAAAACTACATTGGTGTGGCTTACGTCCGAGGGGCCAATGAGAGACAAACGAGGTTGGCCGCAATCTTCGATGCATTGTTGCAAGATGAGGGTCACCACCCCACCTTGGTTCTCGAATTGTTAGAACCGATTCAAAAAATAATCAAACACGATCATGAACTCGCCAATCAAAAGGTACGAGCGACCAAAGTTGATTTTTTTACCGTTGCGCGTGAAAACACTGCAACCCAGGTTTGACTGCATCAAGCATGAGCATGAATATACTCAATATCTCCCCTAGCTTTGAAAACACTGAACGCGATAGCCAGATCATATTTCGCCAGGTGCTGAATTCCTTTTCCAGGCCAGGTGTTCCTTTTGAAATCAGCCCTAGAGTTAAATCATCCAAAACCGATTCAGCTCGAGTCGGAACCTCTTTGCTTTTGGCCTTGATGGATACAGGGAGTTCGTTGCACTTACTACTGAAGGAGCATGACAACAACTTGGCGGATTTTTTAAAGTTTCACACGGGTTGCCGCATCGCAAGTGGTCCTGAGCAAGCCAACTACATTTGGGTACAGAGTTCAGAACGCTTGCCCTCGCTTATGGAGTGCGCACTGGGAAGCGCGGAGTTTCCAGAAGCATCGTCCACTTTGATCATTGATGTGGAGGGCTTCAAGATCGATGCCAACTCAAGCAATCACAGTCCTTGGACTGGACCGGGGATCAATGGAGAGCTCTACATTGAGATCATGGGCCTCAATGATCAATTTTGGAGCGATAGAAAAAACATTCGCCCCCTTTTCCCCTGTGGTGTGGACGTGATTTTTTGCTCACCCACTCACATCGTATCCTTGCCACGCTCAACTCGCATCGGAGAAGCAGCATGTATGTAGCAGTTAAAGGTGGCGAAAAAGCGATTCACAACAGTGTTCAATTGTTGTCGGATGCTCGACGAGGTGACCCTTTGGTCCCCGAAGTCGAGACGAGTCAAATTGAGCAGCAATTGCGTTTGGCTGTGGCAAAGGTCATGAACGAAGGTGCTTTGTATGATCCTCAGTTGGCCAGTTTGGCCATCAAGCAAGCCTCAGGCGATCTATTGGAAGCTTGCTTTTTGCTCAGGGCATACCGAACCACCCTGCCCCGAATGGGTTACACCCTGCCCATTGACACGATGGGTATGAGAATTCAAAGAAGAATTTCGGCCACATTCAAGGATCTTCCTGGCGGACAAGTGCTGGGGGCGACCTATGACTACACACAGCGATTGCTTGACTTTTCTCTTTTGGACAAACACCAGCCCCCAGAACTGGAACTTGCACATCAAAATTTTGAGGAAATAGAGAGCATCCTCAATGTGTTCAACCAAGAAAATTTGCTGGAAGCCGATTTGCCCCTGGAGGGTGATCCAGATCCAAAAGACATCACTCGCGAGCCCATTCATTTTCCTGCTGACAGACCCACCCGGCTGCAAAACTTGGTTCGATCGGATGAGGGGTTTTTATTGGGCATGGCTTATTCCACGCAAAGGGGGTATGGTCACACCCATCCATTTGCTGCTGAGATTCG
>CAIKYO010000202.1 GCA_903831655.1 uncultured Burkholderiales bacterium | reverse complement strand
CAGCTTGTGCAGTTGTAGCTTGTGTACCTGTAGCAAAGTTGTTCAATGAAGACAAACCAGTTGATGTGCTACCAGCTTGGCCAGTCAACAAAGTGATTTCTGAACGGAGGTCAAAAGAAGCCTTCACGCCACCACCCATGTCTTCAGTTGAGGTGATACCCCAGAAAGAAGAGCTGTGGTTGTTTGAACCAGATGTTGTAACGTTTTGACCGTTCTGTGCAGACTGGTAAACGTCTTGGTCCAAGTTACCGTAAATGGTCATGGATGATTGAGCCATTGCAGCTGTGGACATAGCGCCCAAAGCAGCAACTGATGCCATAGCAACGAGAGTTTTTTTCATGTCAAGGTTCTCCAAGGTTATAAAAGGGCTAAGTCGTTCAACAACGCCAAAAAAAGCATTGTTGATCGACCTATGCCAACCTCCTTTTTGGGAAGTTGTTGCTATTGCACCAGAGTCTGACTCGACAAGCAAAGACTTTCGATCAAAAAAGGGGCAATGTGTTGCCCTTGAGTAACACATTGCCCCCAATTTGCATACTTTAGAACACTTTTATAAGGGTAAACCCGTCCCTTTGTATCCATTGCATGACCTTCAAGTTGAATCACGATCCAGGGTCGCTCGGCAACCCTAGAGATACAACCAATGCTTTTTTAGAAGCGGTACTGAACACCCACTGTGAAGCCAGTGTTGGTTGAGCTCAAACCAGCTGTTTTGGATGAGTCAAGACCACTTGATTTGGTGGAATCGGCTTCAACAAACAAGTCAGTTGTGGAGTGCAAGGCGTAACGGACACGAACCATGTAGCTGTCAAACGTGTTGTCAGACAAACCAGCTTGTTGGATTTTCGTGTTGTAGTAAGCGCCAACGATGTTGTATGAACCCAATTGATAAGCCACACCGAAATCGTTCACATTCAATTTTGTATCTGCTGTAGATACGCCACCGGAGATGTATCCTGCAGGACTTGAATAAGCAGAGTTGGCGAAAGTTTGAGCCACTGGAGCGAAGCCACCAGGCGTCTTCATCTGCGTGGTTCCAGCGGTCAACTTGAATCCGCTTACTGTCACGTTTCCACCAAATGTGTTCAACGTTTGCTTCAAGCCGTTGGCATCTTGGATGCTGTCGCCAGAAGCTGCAATGGTGAACATGGGTGTTGAATACTTGGCCATGGCTTGTGTGCTTGAACCAGGAGTTTGGCTTCCAGCGTTGCCAGCCAATGAGTAAGCCAAACCAACGGAGAAGTTGTCAAAAGTACCCATGTACTTGATGCTGTTGTCACGACGCACGGTGTAAAAGCTTGAACCAATCAACAAACCCAGTGGGTTGGGATTGAAGGCCTTGGCACCTGTGTTTTGATTGTTGTTGGTCATCTCCATACCCATTGGATCGATGGTGTATGAGCCTGCCAAGTCATAAGCAAAAGCTGTCACGCGACCAAAATCAATCATTCCAAGGCTGCTTTGCAAACCAACGCTTGCTGTGCGGTCGAACAATGTGGAGTTTCCGTTTTGATAGACAGTGGTTGATGTGGCAGGCACAGCTGAGGTGGTAACAGTGTTTCCAGTGGACTCACCATTGCCGACTTTCAAACCGCTCTCGAGCTTGAAATTGGCTTTGTTTCCACTGCCCAAATCTTGAGTTCCTTTGATGCCAAAACGTGATGTGTTCAACACGCCATTCAAAAACTGAGTTTGTGATTGTGTTGTACCAGCAGCGCTCTTGGCGCCGTTAGAGTCTTGACGGATGCCAGCGTCTAACAAACCATAAACGGTGAAGCTCGATTGAGCCATCGCGCCAAATGAAGCCAATGCAGCCAATGCAACGAGTGATTTTTTCATGTCAAATTTCTCCAAGGTTGATGAATTTCCATAAAACTTGATAAATAAAAAGAATTCATTCAAGCATCATGGTAAACCCCCATATGCGGGAAGTTGTGTGTATTGAAACAGAATCAAATCTGTTCAGCAATTCATTTAACTATTTGATTTTTAAAGGTTGTTGCAATGCAACATATTTATTTCAATTGCGTTTCGCTTTAAAGTCTAATTAATTAAAATGAGTACTTTAATTTACTCATCTATTTTTTTAGAAATTCACCTTTTAAAGACACCTCTTCCATAATTCCGACACAATAGCGTTATGAATCACACTGACTCTTTGATCTGCGCCTTTGACGACGCCTTGCGAACTTTGTTTGCCAAGCCCCATGCCTCACGAGCAACACCAGCAAATGAGCCCAAAGTTCCCGGCGCAGGTAGTTCCTCCACACCACCTCTCAGCCCCACTGAGGCAGATCTATCAGCCGCGTTGATGCGTGTAAACCATGTGGGCGAGGTTTGCGCTCAAGCTCTGTACAGCGCTCAGCGATTGGCAACCCGAAGCGCAAAACTTCAAGCCCAATTCAAAGCGGCCAGTGCCGAGGAATCCGATCACTTGGCTTGGACCCAGGCAAGAATTGAGGAGTTGGGTGGACACACCAGCTACTTGAACCCTCTTTGGTACGCGGGTGCCTTTGCCATTGGGTACGGTGTTGGCAAAATCGGCAAGGACCCCATGAGCTTGGGGTTTGTGGTGGAGACAGAGAGACAAGTTGAGAGCCATTTGGCCTCACACCTGGACCGACTCCCCGCCAAGGATGCGGCCTCTAGAGCGATCGTGGCCCAAATGCAAAAGGACGAGATTAAGCATGCCCAGGATGCCCAAAGGGCGGGAGCGGTTGAGCTCCCTCAAGTCGTTAAAACACTCATGACTTGGTCAGCCAAAGTAATGACGACTGTGGCTCACCACATTTAGAGACACAAGGGCTTATGCGCCCTCTTCGATCACTTCAAAGCTAGTCGTGATTTCGGCTGTTTTGGCAAGCATGATGCTCGCTGAGCAATACTTGTCGTGACTCAAAGCAATGGCACGCTCAACTGCACCCGCATTCAAAGCACGTCCGCGCACCACAAAGTGCATGTTGATGGTTTCAAAGACTTTGGGATCCACACTGGCACGAACGCTCTTGATTTGCACCGAACAAGCTGTGACGGCATGACGGCCCCTCTTCAAAATCAACACCACATCATAGGCTGTGCAGCCTCCTGTGCCGGCCAATAGCATCTCCATCGGTCTGGGAGCCAAATTGCGCCCCCCATTTTTAGGATTGGCCTCATCTGGTGCACCGTCCATCATGAAAGCATGGCCACTTCCCGTTTCAGCCAAAAAACCCATGCCCGATTGAGCTCCCGTTTCACCCGTCCAAGATACCATGCATTCCATAACGACCACCTTTTTTGTAGGTTTATTAAAAATCTTGTTGCGACGCAACAAATTCATTGCTATATTAGATCCTATGCGCCCAATTGTTTGGGTATGCAACCCTTGTCTCCTCCACCTTCTACAGGTGGATTTATCCCCGAGCTTTGCGGCTCGGGGTTTTTTTTGGGGTCTACCAGGGAGACAAGTTGCACACTGGTTCTTCCAATACCCCTATTTTCGCACCAAGGCCCTTCTCTTGGCTTGATTGAGGGCTTCGTGGCAACAAAGAGTTCAGTGTCAGGACATGGTCAACCCTACAGACCCGCCAAAAAGAGCCTCAGGTGCTGCTTCTTGAGTGCGTAAAATCACCCCCATGACCCGAATCCACACCCCCAAGACCCAATCCCCGCTTGCCCACAAAAAGGCAAGCCCCTCTGTGCTCAGCGAGGCTGAGTATTTGAAAAAAATTCTGACGGCCAAAGTCTACGATGTGGCCAAAGAATCCAATTTGGAGGTGGGCAAGAACTTGAGTCTGCGCTTGAAAAATACGGTGCTCTTAAAGCGCGAGGACCAACAACCCGTCTTCAGCTTCAAGCTCAGAGGCGCCTACAACAAAATGGCGCATCTCTCAAAAGCGCAACTCAAAAAAGGCGTGATTTGTGCCTCCGCTGGCAACCACGCTCAAGGGGTGGCCTTGGGTGCTGCAAAACTGGGTTGCACAGCAACCATTGTGATGCCCCTCACCACGCCACAAGTCAAAGTTGAGGCCGTGAAAGCCTTGGGTGGACACGTGGTGCTTTTTGGAGAGAGTTACTCCGATGCCCATCAACATGCGCTCACCCTAGAGGCGCAAAAGGGACTGACATTTGTCCACCCCTTTGATGACCCTGATGTGATTGCGGGCCAAGGCACGATTGCCATGGAAATCTTGCGACAACACCCTGGGCCCATTGACGCCATTTTTGTGGCGATTGGAGGGGGAGGGTTGATTGCTGGGGTTGCCAATTACATCAAAGCCGTGAGACCCGAGATCAAGGTCATTGGTGTTCAAATGAATGACTCCACCGCGATGATGAGCTCCGTTCAAGCCGGCGAGCGCTTGACTCTCTCCGATGTCGGTCTCTTCTCAGACGGCACGGCCGTGAAACTCGTTGGACAAGAGACCTTTCGCATCAACCAAAACTTGGTCGATGAGTACATGACGGTTGACACCGATGAGGTGTGTGCCGCCATCAAAGACATCTTCATCGATACACGCAGCATTGTCGAGCCTGCGGGCGCCCTGTCAGTGGCTGCGATCAAAAAATACACCGCTCTTCACAAAAGCAAAGGTCAAACCTTTGCCGCAATCTTGTGCGGTGCGAACATGAATTTTGATCGCTTGAGGTTTGTGGCCGAACGCGCAGAAGTGGGAGAGCACCGCGAAGCCCTCTTTGCTGTGACGATCCCAGAGGAGCGCGGGAGCTTTAAGCGCTTTTGCGAACTCTTGGGTTCACTGCCCAGTTTTGGCGCGAGCCCATCCCCCAGACAAGTCACTGAATTCAACTACCGAATGAGCGATGCGTCCGTGGCGCATGTGTTTGTGGGACTCACCACCACACAGGCTGGGGAGAGCAAAAAAATAGCCAAACACATGACTCAACATGGCTTTAAGGCACTCGATCTCACGCACGACGAACTGGCCAAGGAGCACATCCGCCACATGGTGGGCGGCTCCTCCGCATTGGCTCAAAACGAGAGACTCCTGCGCTTTGTTTTCCCCGAACGCCCTGGTGCACTGATGAAGTTTCTATCTTGCATGAAACCCAACTGGAACATCAGTTTGTTTCATTACCGAAATCAAGGCGCCGATTACGGACGGATTTTGGTGGGACTTCAGGTGCCTGCATCTGACGATGCAGCTTTTAATCGGTTTTTAAAGGTGCTGGGCTACCCACACACCGAAGAGACGCAAAACCCGGTTTACCGACTCTTTCTCAAAACCTAAGAGATTCGCCTCAGGGGCTTGTGGTTTTGGGTAAATCCAAAGTCACAGTGGGTTCTCCATGTAAATCGGGACCCAATTTAACTTGGCGCTCCGAGATCGACAACACCCATAACCCAGGCTCCAAGCTCATGCCAACTCGGTAAGGCTTGGCCGCTTTTTGGTCCAAGCTGAGGAGAGCAACTGAATGCAACTCAGCAGTTCGCTTGGCGCCTTCAAACACAATACCAGTGAGTCGAAGGCGTGCGCCCAGCGCATCATTGGGGTTGGCCACTCGAAGATTGGGATCAGACTTTGACACACCCAATGCCTCTTGCAATCCCTCTGCCTGTACCCGCTCCAAGGAGCCTTCAAAATGAAGCGGTACATCGTCAACCTTTGGGGCATCCAACTCTCCCAGACCCTTCAAAACCCAGTACATCGCCAAATAAGCGAACAGCAGCCAACACAAAAGTGTGATCCACCACACACGTTTGTGTGACCTTGAAGTGCTTGCTTGCTTGGCTTTGCTCATTGTGTGCTGAGAGGGGTTGAGAAAAGGGAGGATAGAGGCCATGTCCTTGATTATGACGCAGATACAAAACCACTTCTATCGCCGTTTTTGCAGCCAATTCGGTAACCATTTTTTGCTTTCATTGAGAACCGCTTGGGCGGAGTCAAAGCATTTAGTGACGAGCAGCTGCGAGCACAGGCAAAAGCCAAGGTCTGTGTCACACAAGTCCGAAGGACTTTGAGGTAAGCTATGGGCTTTCCCTCGCCTCTTTGGAGCGAACTCTGCCCTTGACTTGCCATATGAAAAGATCCTCCGATTCCACTTGTACTCCCTCCACTCTGTCTTTGTCCATGAAAGCTTTGGGATCCCAGAAAAGAGCTCTGAGAGCTCTCGCCTCTAAAGGCTTCACGCTCATTGAGGTGATGGTGGTGTTGGTCATCATTGGTGTGTTGGCCGCTTTGATCATCCCCAACGTATTGGAGCGTGCAGATGAGGCACGCGTGACCGCCGCCAAAACCGACATCAGCAATTTGATGCAAGCTCTGAAGCTGTACAAACTCGACAACCAAACCTACCCCAGTGCTGATCAGGGTCTGCAAGCCTTGGCCACCAAACCCACTCAAGGCGTTCCCCCCAACAATTGGAAACCTTATGTTGACAAGGTCCCCAACGACCCTTGGGGACACCCCTACCAATACCTCGCGCCTGGCATTAAAAATGAAGTGGACGTGATGTCCTTTGGTGCTGATGGTCAAAGCGGGGGAGAGGGAAAAAATGCAGACCTCGGGTCTTGGCAGTGACACATCTCCCCTCATGTGTGCACCCACGCATGAGGAGCCTTTGAGCTTCAGGCAGCTCAAAGCACAAAGAACCGTCTCCCGCGGCTTTACGCTCATTGAATTACTGGTGGTTCTTTTGATCATGGCGTTGGTCACCTCATTGGCCACCTTAAGCCTTGGCTCCAGCACCCAACAACATTTGAACGAAGAGGCCACCCGACTCATTGCTCAATTGGAGAGCACCAAGGCACAAGCCCGCGCCTCTTCTTTGAACGTCTCATTGGGTTTGGGTCAGGGTGGGTTTTATTTTGTGGGACTCTCAGATAACCCATTGCTCCAAACCGCTTACCCTTGGCTTTACCCCAACACCCAGGCACAAGTGCAAAGTGGCCCCGTCCTCTTGGGCCCAGAAACACTGACCGCTCCATCGTTGATTGTGCTCTCTGACGCCCTAGACCCCAAGCTGACACTCTCCATCGCATCCGACGGACTGAGACCCTTTCAAGTCATCTCACGCTGACACCCAAAAAAAAGATTTCTGCTCTCATCACACTCCAAGTCCACTTCCATGTTCCCCCTCTCAAGCGCCAAACCCAAAACAAAGAAGTGCGTCGCTTTGACAAAGGGTTTCACGCTCATAGAAGTGTTGGTGGCCCTCTTCATTGTGTCTCTCACCTTGGTCTCGGCCTTCAAAGCCAGCGGCACCCTCACTCAAAGCAGTGAGCGCCAAAAGAGTGGATTGTTTGCGCAACTCTGTGTGGACAATTATTTAAGCGGTATGCGCTTGTCTGGCACTTTACCCAGCGTGGGCGTGGGCGAGGTGGACTGTTCACAAAACAACCAAATCTTTACCCTTCACGTCTCGATTGATGTCACCCCCAACCCCAGCTTCAGACGGGTCGAGGCCCAAGTGTTTACCCAAGACACCCCCATCCTCAGGGTGACCACTGTGGTGGGGGCCTTGTGAAGAGTGCTCGCCCCCTTTTTCCTCTCGCAACAAGCCCAACTCCGATTTCAAGAGGCTTCACACTGGTCGAGGTCTTGATCGTGATGCTCATCATGTCGATCATGGCCGCCCTCAGCTGGCAAGGCATCTCAACGGTGGTCAATGGTCTGCAAATCACACAAGCTCACGATATGGCTTTGTCCAGCATTGCGTCAAGCCTTTCTCAGTGGCAAAGCGATCTGGATGCCACAACGCCACTCACGCCTGCTCCCGGAGTGAGCTCCATCAATTGGGATGGCAAGGTGCTCAGACTCGTTCGAAAGGCACCCCTTTTGGGGAGAGACTCACAAGACATGGGCTATCAAGTGGTGGCTTGGAGTGCAAGGGAGCTCAATGGCGAGGAACTCGCACCACTTGGAGCGCAATTCACACCCGGACTTTATTGGCTTCGCTGGCAGTCACCAGCTTTTACAAGCACACGAGAATTAAACGACTATTTGGAGATGGCCATCACTTGGTCGCAAAGCGCCACAGCACCGAGCAGATCTCGGGAAACAGCACTCTTTCCAATTGCGCAGTGGCAAATTTATTTTTACCGAGAAAATGCCTGGTCCAACGCTCTATCGAGCGCTGGCACATCCATAGAGGCTAACACATTGGCCAACACCACTGGCACCTCGGCAACCCCCAACAACAACAGCACAAGTGCAAACTTGAACACCCCATCAAGCCCTTCAGTCCAAACAAGCGCTCTTAGTAAGCTCAACCAAGCACTGCCAAGCGGCATTCGTCTGAAAATCTACCTCCCCAACTCCAATCCAACCAACTCGATTTCGCAATCACCCAACTCAGGTTTGGGCGGCGAACAACCAACGCCTTCATTGAACGATGGCAGCATCACGTTGGACTGGGTGCGACCCAATTTCACACCGGTGAGATCATGAGGACTCAGCACACTTCAATGCCCATGGGCCCGCAATCATCCTTTGCACGGCTCAAAGCCCAAAGCGGGATGGCACTCATCACCGCCATGATCACCGTGCTGGTTGTCAGCATCATCGTGAGCGGCGCACTTTGGAAGAGTTGGTCCCTCGCCCAAGCCGAGAGCGCCAAACGCCATGCCGATCAGGCCCAGTGGCTTCTCACCGCCGCTTTGGACTGGTCGCGTGTGATTTTGAAAGAAGATGCGCGCGCCAGTCAAACTGACAATTTGACAGAACCTTGGGCCGTTCCCTTGCAAGAGGTCAAACTCTCCAACTTTCTGAAAGCCAATGCCAACGGCAACGATGCCACTCAAAGCAACAATGCACAAGACGATTTGTTGGCCTCTCAAGTTTTCCTATCGGGGCAGATCACAGATGAGCATTCCCGTTTGAATTTCTTCAACCTGTTGGCCACTTCGCCCGCGCCACCACCTATTGTCCATGCCTTTTCCCGCTTGTACGAGGCCTTGCACCTGCCTCAATCCGAATTGATGCAGTTGATGAGTACATTCGCCGCAGCTCAAAAAAGTGAGAACCCTCCCCTTTGGCCTGCGCGCATCGAAAACCTCACCGCTTGGGGGCTCTCACCCTCCTCACTTGATGTTTTAAAGCCCTATGCAACTTGGATCAACGAGAGCACCACGGTTAACTTGAACACCGCAAGCCCTTTGGTGCTCTTTGCCACTTTGGGTGACATTGACATGAGCCAAGCCCAACGCTTGTCAAGCCTCAGAGCCACTCAACCTTGGAGCGCCTTGGCTGACGTTCAAAATGCTTTGGGCTCACAGTACGCCCAAAGCGTGAATTCGATCTACCATCAACTGAGCTCAAAGTATTTTTTGGTGAGTGGGAAAATCAGAATCGATGAGACACAAATCGTCTCGCGCTCCCTGGTTCAGCGCACACCCAACCAATTGCTCATCGTCTGGAGTGAGCACGGCGCTCAAGCGGACATGAACTCTTTTTCCAGCACTACAATGACTCCCTGATGCTGATCGTTTCGCTCCCACTCACACCCCAATCCGAGGTGGACCACCTCGTGTGCATGACTCCCGAGAGAATCACGCACAGTGGGCGCTCGCGTGTGCAAGAACTCGCCCAACTCCCCCCCCAGTCCGAAGTGGTGGGCGTGATTCCTTGGGCTTGCTTGTCATGGACAGAGTTGACAGTTCCTCAAAGTGCTTTGCGCCTTTTGGAGTCAAAAGCCTCGGGCACGCACAACCCCAAGGCTCAGCACTTGATCCAAGGTCTCTTAGAGGAGCAACTGCTGTGTGATGCATCCGACATTCACTGGATCGCCAAAAAACTTGATCCGCAACCTGAAGACCAAGCCTCACTGGCCTCACCAGATTTGAGCAGCACCAAGGTTCATGGCGCAATGATCCAAATTGGCTATTGCTCCAAGAGTTGGTTGAGAATGGCTTTGCAAACGCTAGAAGCGGTCGATCTGATCCCCAATCAATTGGTCCCTGAAATGGAGCCAACAACCAGCTCTCAGGGGCCGCGTCTGTACGCTTTGAACGCCAAGGCCGACATCACCTTTGTGCTTTGCACACGCCAAGGCGTTCAAGCCTTTCCCAGACCCGCCATGGGTGCGTTTTCTCACCTCAAAGATCCATCCCTTCAGATCTTTTGTGAGCCCTCTGCGATCGATTGGGTTTCATCCTTGTGCCACCAAGAAGCCTCCCTGCAGACGACCCCACAACGCCTACAAGCAAGCAGCCAAAGCGTTTGGGATTTCGCCCACGGTGAGTGGGACCAAGGTCCCTTTAGAAGAACCACCCGGCGGCTCAAAGGCGCATTTCGTGCTTTGTTGACGGCCCCCGAATGGCGTCTTGCACGCTCAGCATTGGTTTTGGCACTGTTGGTACAGATCTTCGGACTCAATCTTTGGGCTTGGCACTTGAGAGCTGAGCACCAAGAGGCACTTCAAAGCGAAGCTCGAATTTTGAAAAGTACCTTTCCAAAAGTTCAACTCGTTGTAGATGCGCCCCTTCAAATGACGCGTGAATTGAACCGCTTGAAACAAAATTTAGGGGAGCCAAGCTTAGGTGACTTTGAGCATTTGCTTGAGGTGATGAGGCAGTTGCACACTCTCTCACCAGCGACTTCCCTCTCAACTCCAAAAACGAGTGAGATTCAAGGCATCTCCTTTGCCCATCAAACGCTCAAGTGGCACTACAACCCCAGCACCTCATTTACAAATGTTGAGCTCAGGCTACCCACTGAGATAGGCTCCAAAGGCTATCAACTCCAAAAAATCGGTTCAGAGATGGTTTTATCTTGGAGTGACGCACCATGAAGAACCTTAACCACTCACCAAGCAAGCCTTCCTCTGCCGTCCCTACCATCTCACAAAAGCTTGGAGCCTTGGGCTTGAAGTGGACTGAGTTGAAGGGTCAGGAAAGACAATGGCTACTTGGTTTGGCCTGGGTTTTGGGCTTGGCCTTTTTTTGGGGCTTGGTCTGGCTCCCTTGGGCCTACTTGAGCAGCCCACAGATGGCGACTGAACACTTGGTGTTTTCACAACTCCAAGAACTAAAGTCACAGGCAAGCCAAGCACACGAACTGCTCGTCAAACCCCAACTGAGCGCGTCCGACTCGAGATCAGCACTCAACAAAATCACTCAAAGCTTGCTACCCCAAGCCCAAATCAGCACAAATGCCAACCAAGTCACAGTGACCTTGGCCATGGCACAAGCCGCAGACTTGGCCAATTGGATCAAACGCATCCGAGAGGATGCTCAATGCCAAATCAGGGAAGCCACCTTGAACCGAGCGATATCCAACTCAAACGGTGTTTTTTGGAGCGCTCGCTTTGTCATTGGCTTACCCAACCCCTCTTGACGCTCATTTGAAGACGGTTAGCTCACTCACTCCCACTTCCTCTTCATTCATCTTTCCTCCTTCATCTTTCTTGATTCTCCTTGAATAACCATCCCCCACACCCACCCCGGCCCTGGCTCAGTGCTTGCCTGGGTTGTGTTTTGGGTGCCGTCTTGGCCATCCTCATCTGGGCTCCTAGTGCGTGGCTTGCCTCTTGGGTTGATCAACTGAGCGAACATCAAATTCTTCTTCTTCGACCCTCGGGAACCCTTTGGTCGGGACAAGCCCAACTGAGCCTGAGTGCAGGCTCAGGCTCCAAGGGTGCTTTGAGCTTGCCCTCCCCCATCACGTGGAGGGTGAGCTCCCGCTGGGATGCACCCATTGAGGTCAGTCTCAATGCGCTTTGCTGCTTTGCCACCCCCCTTGTGCTCAGCCTTCATTGGCAGCATTCAACGTGGGCCTTGCTGTTGGGCGAGCCCCAAATTACCCTTCCCACACCTTGGCTACAAGGTCTTGGCGCGCCTTGGAACACCTTGGCCCTTCGGGGCATGCTGCACATCCAGGGTCACAATGTGAGTCTAGAATGGGATAAAACCGGGTTTAAGCTTCTGGGATCACTTGAATTTAACTTAGATCAGTTATCCTCACGGCTGTCGACACTGGAACCCTTGGGCTCCTACCAGCTTCAAATCCTTGGAGGCGAGAGCACACAGATCGTGCTCAAGACTCGGCCCAGCAGCCACCTGTTGCTGAGCGGTCAAGGCAGGCTTGAGCAAGGGGTGATTCACTTTGATGGCTTGGCAAGCACGGCTCTTGGAGACGAGATGGCTTTATCTAACCTGTTGAATGTTTTGGGTCAAAGACAGGGCCAAGAGGCTCGACTTCACTTGAATTGAATGAAACGACCATGACTGTCATGACTTGCAACAAAAGAGATATGCACTCCGCCCATCAAAACCCTTTGGCATGGGAGCCCAAGCGGTCCTTGGCAAGCCTATTGTTGCTGGGCCTGTGGTTGGTGCATTTGACACCCGCACTGGCTCAAATGCCCTCCCCACAAGGCCTGCCGCCTGGTAGCCCTGCCAATGCCACTCCTGCCTACGCGGCTCCGATCCCCTCCACGAATTTACAAGCCTTGAACAACCTTCCCAAGCCCAGTGGAGGTGTTGAGAACACGCTCTCGGTGCAAAAAAATGGTCAAGGATTGAGCCTCAATTTTGTTAACGCAGACATCGAAGCCGTGGCTCGTACCCTGGCCAGCTTGCTCGATAAAAACATCGTTGTAGACCCCAAAGTGCATGGCACTTTGTCCCTGAGCACCGAAAAACCCGTTTCCACCCAAGAGGCTTGGAATTTGTTTCTGGCCACCCTCAGGCTCCAAGCCTTCAGCGTGGTCGAAGTCAACGGGCTCTTTAAAGTGATCCCTGAGGCTGACGCCAAGCTCCAAGGGGGCGCAGTGGCGCTCTCCCCCCGTGGACCCAGCAGCAGTGCGTCCCCTCAGGCGCCCAACTCCATCGCCTCCAACACGGGCAACAACTCTGGGCAAGTGCTCACCCAAATTTTCAGACTCGAGCACGAAAACGCCAACAACCTGATCCCGGTTCTTAGGCCCCTGATCAGCCCCAACAACACCATCAACGTGAGCCCCAACTCCAATGCGTTGATCATCACCGATTACAGCGATAACTTGCAGCGCTTGGCGCGCATCATCGCCAACTTGGACTCAGCCAGTGTTGGAGAAACTGAGGTGGTCACACTGAAGTACGCCATCGCAACCGATTTGGCTCCTTTGGTAAGCCGCTTGCTGGACCCCTCCTCTTTGGTTTCCGGAGCAGCACCTGTGACCCCTGGAGCTGAGGGTACTTTTAAAACCACGCTCATCGCGGAGCCCAAGAGCAACTCCATCATCGTTCGCGCTGCAACACCCTCCAAGGCTCAACAAGCCCTCTCGCTCATTGCCAAACTGGATCGCCCCTCCAGTGAACGCGCCAGTGGTGACATCCATGTCGTCTACCTCAAAAACGCTGACGCCACCAAATTGGCCAACACGCTCAGAGCGGCTTTGGCCAGCGAGTCTCGCTTGGGTGGAGGCAGCAACGCCAATGGAGTGGGCATGGCCGCAGCCACGAGCTTGCCCGCGTCTCAGCCTTTATCTACTCCCAGCATGGGTTTGGGTGCAACGAGTGGGCTTGCCACTCAGCCTTTGAACAGCTCAAACAGTGCATCTTTGGCCACCACGGGCGGTCAAATCCAAGCAGACACCACCACCAACTCGCTCATCATCACCGCTCCCGAGCCTCAATACAGACAACTCAGATCGGTGATCGATGAGCTCGATGGCAGACGTGCACAAGTCATGGTTGAAGCTCTCATTGCAGAGGTGGACGCAACCAAGGCTGCACAATTTGGAATTCAATGGCAAAACTTTCTCTCCAAAGGCGCAGGAGCCACGGCCGTTGGAACGAACTTTGGCAGTGGTGGCAACAACATTTTGGGTCTCGCTTTGGCGGGCGCTGCAGGGGCTTTGTCTGGCACGACTCCTGGTGCAGGCTTGAACATCGCCTCCTTTAACAACGTACACGGCGCCTATGTGCTCAGCACCTTGGCCAACTTTCTTCAACAAGACGGCGGCACCAACATTTTGTCCACACCCACCTTGCTCACCTTGGACAACGAAGAGGCACGCATTGTGGTGGGCCAAAACGTGCCCTTCGTCACGGGTCAATACACCAACAACGCCAGTGTCAATGGGGCCGTCAACCCCTTTCAAACCATTGAGCGAAAGGACGTCGGGTTGACGCTCAAAATCAAACCCCAAATCAGTGAGACCGGGACCATCAAGATGGTGATCTACCAAGAGGTCTCCAGCGTGGACCCCACCTCTGTGGGCTCTGTGTCAGGGCTCATCACCAATAAGCGTGCCATTGAGTCCAGCGTGCTGGTTGAAGATGGATCGGTGGTCGTCTTGGGGGGTCTTTTGTCTGATGAGTACGACGGCACCAAAAATCAAGTACCCGGGTTTGGAGACATTCCCTTGGTAGGCAACTTGTTTAAAAATGAAAATCGCACGCGTAAGAAAACCAATTTGATGGTCTTCATTCGGCCCCAGATTTTGCGAGATGCAAAAGCCACAGAATCCTACTCTCAAGGCAAATATGAACAAATGCTGGGGCAGCAAAACAATGCCCGAGTAGAGGGTAGCGCCATCATGCCGGTTGATAACACGGTGAGTTTGCCAAGCTTGAGAACAGGCTCCCCAACTCCCCCAACACCCGCTCCATGAGCCATCCTCTGCCCTATGCCTTTGCCAAAGAGCACGGATTGCTCCTTGAGGAGCATTCGGGCCAGAGAACGCTGTGGTTCAGCCCAGACCCCAACCCCCATGCATGGTCGGAATTGCTCAGGCTCCACCCCATCGAATCCATTGATCATTGGCTTTTAATGGATGCCAAGGCGTTGAGGGAGAAAATCAGCAGCGTCTACGCCACCCAAGAGTCAAGCGCCGCAATGGTTGCAAGCGAAGTTCAAGGTGATGTCGATTTGGAGCGCATGATGCAAGAGCTCCCCGCAGTCGAAGATTTGCTCGAATCCGCAGACGATGCCCCCATCATTCGCCTCTTGAACGCACTGTTAACGCAAGCGGCCAAAGAAGAGGCCAGTGACATTCACATCGAGCCCTATGAGCGGCACTCCTGCGTGCGCTTTAGGATCGATGGAGGCCTCAGAGAGGTCGTGCAAACTCACCGAGCGTTGCACGCAGCCCTCATCTCACGCCTCAAAATCATGGCAGATTTGGACATTGCTGAAAAAAGGCTCCCCCAAGACGGTCGCATCTCACTTCGTTTGGGGCAACGCGCCATTGATGTGCGCGTCTCTACTCTACCCGGTGCTCACGGAGAGCGGGCTGTGTTGAGGTTATTGGACAAGTCTCAAGCTCGCTTGTCCTTGAATGCGATTGGCATGCAAGGAGACACCCTCTCCAAATTCTCCCGTCTCATCGAGCAGCCCCACGGGATCATTTTGGTGACAGGCCCCACCGGCAGCGGCAAGAGCACGACCCTCTATGCCGCTTTGCAGCAGTTGGATTCCAGCACACGCAACATCTTAACGGTCGAGGACCCCATTGAGTACGAACTCCCTGGTGTGGGACAGACCCAAGTGAATGCAAAAATTGATTTGACCTTTGCCAAGGCATTGCGCGCCATTTTGCGCCAAGACCCAGATGTCATCATGATTGGAGAGATCAGGGACTTTGAGACTGCACAAATCGCGATCCAAGCCTCTCTCACCGGTCACTTGGTGCTGGCAACCTTGCACACCAATGACGCAAGCTCAGCGGTTACACGCTTGGTGGACATGGGGATTGAGCCCTTTTTGCTCAGCAGTTCTCTCTTGGGTGTTTTGGCTCAGAGACTTGTTCGAAAGCTCTGCAGCCACTGCCATGGCGGGGGTTGTGAGGCTTGCCACCAAACGGGCTACCACGGACGAACCGCGATATTTGAACTCTTGGTGACAAGTGCCCAAACTCGAGCCCTCATTCACACCTCGACCTCGGAGGCCGAGTTAAAGGCCTGCGCTTTGTCTGAAGGCATGCAACTCATGCGAGACGATGGTCTGCGTCTGGTGCAAGAAGGCATCACCTCCAAGGAAGAATTGATTCGCGTGACCCAAGCCTGAGTGCAGACCCTTAGGACCTGGCCCCTCCCCCAAAAACAATCCACCGTACCACTCCAACTCTAAGCCCACACAACATGCCTGCCTTTACCTATCAAGCCATGGATGCAAGTGGAGCCACTTTGAACGGCGTCACCCAAGCCGACTCAGAAAGGCTGGTCAGGGCTTGGCTTAAAAAGCAGAACTTGATTCCCTTGGAGGTCCAAGAGATCGAGGAGAACAAAAAAAGTTTTTTACAAACCGAGATTTGGAGTTCGCGCATCCTGTCTCAAGGTGAGTTGACGCTTTTGACTCGCCAACTCGCTGAACTGGTGAATGCGGGCCTTCCCCTTGAGAGAGCCTTGTCGGCGCTCACCCAAGAGAGCGAGCGCGACAAAGTGCGAGACCTTTTGGCCGGTATTCGCTCCGAGGTGAATGCAGGCGCCCCATTGGCACAAGCGCTCTTGATGCACCCCAGGGAGTTCTCTCCGATCTACTGTGCAAGCGTCTCCTCAGGCGAGCAAAGCGGCAACCTTGGGCAAGTACTAGAGAGGTTGGCCAAAGATCTTGAACGCGCCAATGCTTTGCAAGCCAAGGTCTTTCAAGCCCTTCTTTATCCCGCGGTGGTGAGCGTCATTGCACTCTTCATTGTGCTTTTTCTTCTCGGCTACGTGGTTCCCCAAGTGACCCATGTGTTTGAGAGTTCACACCAAGCCTTGCCCCTTCTCACACGCATCATGCTCAGCGTCTCGGGCTTTGTGCAACACGATTGGCTCTATGTCTTGGTTCTATTGTGTGGTGCTTTTTGGGGGGTTCACGAGGCTTTGAAACGACCTGCGTTCAAAGAAAGTGTGGACGCCAGACTTTTAAGCACTGCGGTGATTGGCCCCTTGGTTCGAGGCTACAACGCAGCGCGATTTGCCAACACATTGGCCACACTGGTTGGCGCTGGAGTGCCGATTTTGAAAGCGCTGCAATCGAGCGCCAACACGCTCTCCAACACCGCCATGAAGGCAGACATGTTGGTGGCTCAAGACATGGTGCGAGAAGGTGCCTCGCTCGGATTGGCTTTGGCGCAAGGCAAGAAACTCCCCGGCCTACTGCCGATGTTTGCACGTCTTGGCGAGCAAACCGGTCGGCTGGGACCCATGCTTGAAAAAGCAGCCGAGCAATTGAGTGCCGAAGTGGAGAGACGCGCCTTGCAACTGGCCAGCCTCTTGGAGCCTTTGATGATTGTGGTCATGGGAACACTGGTGATGCTGATCGTGCTCTCGGTCATGTTGCCCATCATTGAACTCAACCAATTGGTGAAATAATGAAGGCCATGAACGCGCGCACGACCTTGAACCTCACACCTCTTTTCGGGAGCCTCGCATGAGCGCCTCACTTGAGCACCAATTGGTGGTTGCAATCTCATCGCGCGCACTCTTTGATTTCGAGCAAGAGAATGCTGTCTTCGAAGCCTCCAATGACCAAGCGTACATGAACTTGCAACTCGAGAGACTGGAGATACCAGCCAAACCCGGTGTTGCTTTCTCATTGGTTAAAAAACTCTTGGCCTTCAATGAGCAAGCCCCAAGCGGCAAAGCTCACATTGAGGTGGTGATCTTATCGAGGAACGACCCGGTGAGTGGCATGCGTGTTTTTCGCTCGGCCCAGCACTACGGTCTTCCCATTCAAAGGGGGAGCTTCACCAGGGGTGAGCCGCCTTGGAGATACTTAAAGCCGCTGAAAGCCAATTTGTTTTTGTCGACCCACACCAGTGATGTGCGCATGGCGCTATTGGCTGGGGTACCCGCTGCACAGGTCTATCCCCAGTCTGCGCATGCCTCACTGGAACACCCCAACGAAGTTCGCATCGCCTTTGATGGGGATGCGGTTCTTTTCTCAGATGAGGCTGAGCGGGTCTTTCAAACGCAAGGTCTCTCTGCCTTTCAAGCACACGAAAAAGCCAATGCAAGCTTGCCTCTGACGCCTGGACCCTTCAAGCCACTGCTTGAAGCACTGCATCAACTCCAGCGAGTGGGGACCGCCAAAATGAGAATCCGCACCGCTTTGGTCACCGCCAGAAGTGCCCCTGCACACGAGAGAGCCATTCGAACGCTCATGAACTGGAACATCCAAGTCGATGAGGCGATGTTTTTGGGCGGTCTTGACAAGAGCGGTTTTCTGCGTGAGTTCGAACCTGACTTTTTCTTTGATGACCAAACCGGTCACATTGAGCGCGCCTCCAAACACGTCCCATCAGGCCACGTGGTGAGCGGACTCACCAACGATCCGAGCTAGAACAATTGTCCCTGACCAGCTGAGGGATTGAAATTGGAATTGGGTTTGGCATTGGCTTTTTCATTTGCAACGCTTTTTGCCCCTTTTTGGATTCGCGTGCTGGGTGCCAACTGGGATTTCAAGGTCGGCATGTGCTCACCCCTCAACCACTGACGGGCCTCTTCGTGTGAGGCTTCGAGCCAGGGTTTGAATTGATCTAGAGTGAGCACCAGGGGCGTTCTTTTTTCTTCTCCTGGCGCGTGCATGCGAGACATCACCGGGTGGTGGTCAGCATTGAGGGTCAGCATCGAAAAGGACAAAACTGGAACGGACTTTGGAGGCTGTGTGAGCTGTGGACTGACAGTTTGGCTCCCATCATCATGAGCCCCATCGGCTCTCCATTCATCCCAAAGACAAGCGACACCAAAGGGCTCATCGCTCATCAATGAGATTCGCATTCTTTGAGCTTGGCCACTCTCATAGGAGGGTTCAAAAAAATCTTTAAGGAGCACAACGCCCCAATGTCTTTGCCTAAAAGGGGTTCTGTAACTGGGTTTGGTGCTCGCTGTCTCGCTTCTCGCGTTGTAGGTGTAGCGTGAAATGCGCTGCACCTCAGCTTCTTGTGTCCAATGCGGCACCAGCCCAAAGCGTGCAGGGCTCAGTGCATATGACAGAGTGCCTGACGCGTTCTTTTCCAGTCTCAAAAAGGGCGCCAAATAGCCTGGGTAGGCTTCAAGGGGCAGCTCTTGGGTGAGTTCTAGCCCCAAGTGCTTGCGACTCCAGTCCTGGTCCAAATTCGATGTGAAATTCGTGCACATTCAGGGTCAATCCAATCCCGCTTGTCACGGCTAGGATAGCCATTGCTCGATCAGGGTATCCAGATTGGCAAGTACGGCAACTCCCAAGAGCGCAAAAATAGCCCCAGCGATGGCGTGCATGAGTTTCATGGGAATTTTTTGCGCCAAATGCTGGCCCACGAAGACCGCGGGCCCATCGGCCAACATCATCCCAAGGGTTGTTCCAGCGACCACTTCCACGGTGCTGGGGTAATGGGCGGCCAATGCGATCGTAGCGATTTGTGTTTTGTCGCCCATCTCCGCCAAAAAGAAGGTCACCAACGTGGTCGTGAATACTCCCATGGTTTTGAGACTCAACGTTTCCTCTTCATCAATGCTGTCGGGAATCAAGATCCACACCGCCATGGCCAAGAAGGATCCGCCCAAGATCCACCTCAACCATTGTGGATCGATCAACGTGGTGATCCATGCTCCAAAAGCACCAGCCAGTCCGTGATTGATGAGTGTGGCCATCAAGATACCCAACAAGATGGGCACTGGTTTTTTAAAGCGTGCAGCCAAGATGAAGGCCAGCAACTGCGTTTTGTCACCCACTTCTGCCAAAGTGACTGCGCCTGCACTGACCATCAAAGCTTGCATGTTGAATTCCCTTGTGTTTGAGTCAATTGATTCTAATAGAAGGGCATCTTTCAATTGAAGCTTGCCACTTGATCAGAGACAGATGACCGTGCACTGGTGAGATATTTCGATATGAACCACATGGGTTGCGATTGAATCTGAAGCGCTAGGGAAGACTTCACTTCAAGTGATGGGTGATGGGTTGAGACCCCATTTCTCGAAAAGCCGACATGAGACAGTAAATGCCCCTTACCCACACGACTCAACAGTCCTGGAATGGTTTTTTACAAGTGAGTAAAAAAACAGCCTTAAAAGCTCTCTTCAAATTGGAAATCATCTCATTAAATCATTAAGCATTCTCTTGGATTGGCTGTGCCACAAGTCTCACCCCCAACGCGGCACAAACGCGGCTCACCGTTTCAAATCTGGGCTCACTGCCTGGGCGCAGTGCTTTGTAAAGAGCTTCGCGTGTAATTCCAGACTCTTTGGCAACTTGACTCATACCACGTGCTCGAGCAATATCTCCAAGCGCTGCAGCCAAAAGAGAGGAGTCATTTTCTTCAATGACCGTGGTGAGGTAAGCCGCAATGTCTTCCTCGCTGTTGAGATATTGAGCAGCATCAAACTCGGGAAGTTCGGATACTTTGATTTTTTTAGACATGCGTCAATCCTCCAATGATTTTGCCAACACAATGGCCTTTTGAATGTCAGTTTGCTGGGTGGATTTGTCGCCACCCCCTAGCATGATGACAAACAGTTGACCTCGTCATACAAAGTACATGCGCCAACCAGAACCAAAGTGTTCTCGCATTTCAAACACACCATCGCCAACAGGCTCAACATCTCCTAAACTTCCAAGACTGGCTTTTCGCATTCGTTTGATCAGCCGTTGACGCGTCATGCCGTCTTTCAAGCTTTTTAGCCAGTCTGAGAACTGGGGAAGATATTTGATCGTGTGACTAACACCCCTGATTGTAATCGAACGATTACAGTTGATCAATCAAAACTTGAAGCCCAGCCTACTCCACCGTGACGGACTGGTTTAGCAAGTGAGTAACTTAAGTATTCACTTTTAAGCGATTTTCGCCTTTTTTTTGGACAACTAAGGTCGTTTGTCTATCGCCTTCTTTCAAATCATATTTGATTGCGTTGCGACCTTTTCCAACAATCTTATCTTGAGTTCTCCAAAGGATTCCATCATTAACAATTGGCAAATTGAATGAAATCAGAAGTTCATGCTCTTTCTCTACTTCATTGTATTTGACATCTATACGCTTAACTAACGCTTCTACATATTGTTTTTTCTGCTCATCTGTTTTGTTATCTAGACTGTCAACTTCATTTCCAAAAGCTTTTATCCAACTTGTCCATTTTTTACCATTTGAAGCACCAATTAGTTGATTTCGTATCGTTAGCATTTGGTCTTCTAATTCGCTGATATCAGCTTTGACTCTTAAAACAATCGTTTCATAGCTAATTTCATTCATATCTTTCAAAAGACGATTTGCTTCAAGATTTCCAAGTGTTTCACTCAATGCAATATGCTTTTTTTGAAATGCTTTTAGTTTTGCTTGTAGATCTTTAACATCTTTATCGCTGAGAATTTGTACTCCATTGTCTTTGTAAATTCTTGTTCGTACATCTTCTTTCAAAATACTAGACTTTGAATGCAGATCTTTTAATAGTGACCAAACCAATGTGTCAGTCTGAGTGATATTCATTGCTCTTGAAAATCCACAACCTCTTCCTCTTATATAGAGATTATCTGAATCAGCTTCTTCTCTTCTCATTCTTTCACGACTTGGGCAAAAATAAGATTTTTCTGCTCTGCTTTCTATTATTCTTCCACTGATGGGCCTTCCACAATGACCACAGTACATTAAGTCACGCAACAAATAGAATCTATTCTTTGTCGCAATCATTTGCGACTTACGCTCAGAAAGAACTTTTCTTTTTAATTGCACATGCTCCCAAGTCTCAATATCAACAATATTTGGGCATTGAATCTGAATCTCTTCTTCT
>CAIKYO010000201.1 GCA_903831655.1 uncultured Burkholderiales bacterium | reverse complement strand
CAGAAGAAATCCGGTTGGTTGCCGATTACAAGGGTGACTCGGTAGAAATGAGCGATGCAGAAGAGATGGTTACACAAGCTGAAATCTTCGTATCTGCTATGCATGCCAAATTCATGCCTAATCAATATTGAGTGCTGCAGCCAAAGCACCCCGACTTCTACGGAGTCTCCGGAAACAGTTCGTCGCACGATACATGTTGGTCAGACATGTCTCAAAATGGGAACCAGATCGGTGCATTGCACCGAGATTGAATGAGGTGTGCGTTTCCCAAACCTCCTGAAGCTTCGCAACACCCATGTTATGCTTAACGATTGCGGTCTCAACCAAGCGGACATATGTGCTTGCTAAGGGATTCACCTGATATCGATGGGACACTGACGCGATGAAGATTGCTTTCAACCAATATTTGGGAAAACTCTGTGCATACTCATCCATCCGCGGTACTTCGAGTTCAACGTACATTTTTGTTTTCAGACGATATGAATAGTCTATTGCTTAAATTCAAAAATAGTACATAATTCTTACACCCAGCTGCACCAAAGGCCTGAATTTCAATCCGATTTCAAGAGATGCGCCCAGATCTGAAACTCAAGCTCCTCCTCTAGAAATAGTAAATTTAGGTTTGATCGCTTCGAATTTCATGTCTACATCCTCTGAATTTGAAGAAATAATGTCCCGCCAGGCCATCCATATGGCAGAGGAGGCGCAGAAAGAGCTAGAAATGGCTGCGCCACAGATTCAACGATTTATCGCTATAGCAGCTAGAAAAGGGGTAGTGCTCGACGCTACATCATTTGAATATGTTAAGACAGTTGGCCTAGTTGCAAAAGCACAAGGGCTTGCGAAAACGTTGCTAGGACCAATACAAACTGAGCGAGATGGATTGCTCGCATTCTCAGTAATTGGAGAAAATTTAAAACCAAATCGATTACAAGTGGCGCGCTTTGTCGGAACAGACTACATGCTTTTAGCACATCCATTTTTCCGTCGAAAGATGAACCCAGATGCCAACTGGGCGCCCAGATTTTTGGAAATGCTTTGGGCCCTCGATGCTACAGGAGTTCAAAAATACATCGCTATCGACGAGGATCGAGTTCGAATCAATGTTGACGGTTCAACTTACCTTGAGGAGGACACATGGCACGGAGCTCCCTTCAAGGAAGATATACGCAAGATCAAACTGGGTACTGTCAAGTTACGGCCACCACAAGATATTAATTCAAGCCTCATCAGTTATTTGTTCGCAGATGCATATTGTTTAGACATCAAGTGGAGTCAAGCTGATGGAGTCAAGACTTTTGAGTCTCTTGAGATAAAAGCTGAGAACATACAGCTAAAACTTGATGGAAACACCTACTTTCCTGCAAGATATATGCACGCTAAATTCGACGTTTCAGCCAATTGCTTCAGGCATTTCGATGGTGCAGTTCAGTTATTTCTAGAAGATGAATACTTTCAAAGAAGGGAATCGGACTTTAACATGAATGCGAAGACCACCGATCATATCAAAGCACGTTCGAAAAAAGTATTCAAGTTAAATGGCCCTATAAATGTCGAGACTTGGGTCGATCTTTGCTGCCATTTCTACACAGCCAACCCTCTGACAATTGAGTATTTTTCAAAAGCTTACCCCGCAAACATTAACGACACACTTAATAAGATTCGCACACGCAAGGCTTTACTGCAACCAACATGACGTGGATTGCTTGTGGATTCGAAAATTCAACCAAATCTTGGAGTGATTATGTTTAGCGAGATCGACATCACTAGTTTCGGAAGTTTCACTGACTTGAACTGGAAGAAGAGCCTGCGTGACAGTGGTAACAACGTTCAGAACTTCAAGCGCCTGAACATCCTCTACGGGCGCAACTATTCTGGGAAAACAACTCTCTCCCGAATTTTCCGCGCGTTGGAGACGGGGCACATGCCACTGAATTACATGGGGTCAATCTTCGCTGTTCGCGACGACAAAGGAGAAGTAACTCAATTCGAAACTACAGGTCATGGCTACGACGTTCGGGTCTACAACCGAGATTTCGTCAATGACAACCTCAGCTTTCTTATCAATCAAACTATTGACGGAGAAATAAAGACCTTCGCTATCGTCGGTGAGAGGAACAGGGAAATCGAGGATGAAATTGCTGCTATCCATGCGAAGCTTGGCAGCATTGAATCTAAGACAGGTCTTTGCCATGATCAAGATGTCCAAAAAAAGGAAAGAGATCGAACGAAGAATAACCACAAGAGTGCCATTGATGCTCTAGATGGCAAGCTTCGTTCTCATGCAAACGATAGGATCAAGCAGAACCGCACCTACGGCCCTACGATTTACAACATTGAAAGCATCAAGAAAGACATTGCTGCAGTCAAGAAGGAGAGCTTCACGCCTCTGACGACTGAAGAACAAGCCACCAAGATCACCCTCCTGAAACAAGAAGCTCTTCCGGATATCACTGATACCGTTTCGATTAGCCTGAAAATTGATTCAATAAAGGAGGTGACCGAAGAGCTTCTTTCTAGATCAATCAAACCAACACAACCCCTTCAAGAGCTATTGAACGAGGCGGCACTTCAAATATGGGTAAAGCAGGGCATCCCACTGCACAAGGACACACGCGATACATGCGCATTCTGTCGTCAAAACCTACCTCACGATATATGGCAGGTATTAGACGCGCACTTTAGTAAGGAATCTTCTGATCTGGAGTCGTCCATTGACTTATGTCTGACAGCGATCAACGACGAAATTCAGGCTATCGAGGGTTTTTTGACTTTGACAAGTGAAAAGTTCTATGCCACAGAAAAAGTCTCATTTGAAGTCAAGAAAAAAACTCTAGACAACTGTTTGAATATCTACAGACAAGACCTGGAAGCACTGAAGACCGTATTAAATTCAAGGAAAACGTCTATTTTCCAGCCAATTGTCATGCCGATTCCAAAGCACGATTCAGCTGCAATACAGAAGTGCGCGGGCGAAATTAACGATCTGATCACTAAGAGCAATGGACTTACGAGCTCACTGGAGAAGGACAAGGGCTCTGCACGCGAGGCTTTGCGACTCACCGATGTAGCCTGCTTTGTCGCTGGGATCGTTTACGATACGGAATTGACTCGCATTACGGATCTTGAGACCGACGCAGAAAATGCCAACTCAGCCTATACAGCAGTCGCAGCGGAGATCCTCAAGCTAGAAGCTGAAGTCGCGCGCTTGCAAAGCCAACAAAAGGACGAACGCAAAGGTGCGGAACGGGTTAACTCATTACTCAATCATTTCTTCGGCCACGATGGAATCAAACTTGAAGCCAAAGAGAACGCGCAGAAGAACGCCGTCAAGTTTGAAATCACAAGAAATAACAAATCAGCCTACAACTTGAGCGAAGGCGAATGTAGCTTGGTTGCCTTCTGTTACTTCATTGCCAAGTTGGAAGATCCTGAGAGCAAGGGCAAAGATCTAATCATCTACATTGATGATCCAATTTCTAGCTTAGACGGGAACCATATCTTCTTTATGTTCAGCCTGATCGAGAGCTTGATTGCCAAGCCCATTAAAAATCCAGATGGCTCAAACGGATATCGCTACAGACAACTTTTCATCTCTACGCATAACTTGGACTTTTTAAAGTATTTGAAGCGCCTCTCAATTCCAAGAAAGAAAGTGCAAATTGGGGACGATAAGCCCAATAGTGTGGATGACATTGAGCATTTTATGCTGGAGCGAAACGGCCCCACTAGCAGAATTATGCTAATGCCGTCCTACCTGAAAGACTACATCACTGAGTTCAACTATCTTTTCCACCAGATCTACAGGTGCAAGGATCAAGACACTGCACAAGACGCACATGAGCCATTCTATAGCTTTGGAAACAATCTTCGCAAATTCCTAGAATCATTCCTCTTCTTTAAGCTCCCCTATCACGATGGCAAGAACGATACATTTGAACGAATAAAAAAATTCTTTGGTGATGAAGACGCGACGGCAATTGCATTGGTGCATCGACTCAGCAATGAATTTTCTCACCTTGAGTCCACCCCAGATCGAGGATTCAAACCTGTGGAAATTCCAGAGATTTCCAAGGTGGCGAACTTCGTTTTGGACAAGATCTATGAAGCGGATCCTGATCAATACAATGCCCTTTTGAAAAGCATTGGAAAGCCTGCGAGAACACAATGATCAAAAGAGCAGATCTCTTTTACGAGGCTTAAAACACGGGATGTCCTAACTGATGAATTTAATTAGCTTGAACTCTCGTCGTATAAGATTTCCAGAACAAATTACTGCTTCAGATCATTAGGAATAAGCATGGATGAATTTAATTCTCAACAAGAGGAACGTAAGCAGTCCATTACGTCGATTACTCGCTTAAATATATTGAAGAAACTCCTCGAAGTTGAAGCCAATTCTCTTAACAGACCCCTGTTCGAAAGTAGATTGGTGTTAGAAAATACTGAAAAATTGCTGTCAAAGCGAGACTTCGCCAAGCCTGAAGCATTAATTGTTGGCCCCGAATACGAGGCGACAGCGAGGAGTCTAGTCACCTCTATTGAAGAAGCGTTGCTAAGTATCACAGGATTCCATGGTCAAGAGTGGCGCAGAAATCAAGTAAGAAACTACGTTAGACGGAATGGGCATTTTGATGAATATGGATGGAGCATCGGTACAGTTGTTTATCACCTAGAAAATCGACCTGTATTGCGAGGCAACATAGAGTTATGCAATACCGAGCCAATCGGAGGAAACATTTCCGAAAGGCTAGTGCAGTACCTCATTGCGATCCCAGGAATAAGAGACCAACTTATGAGGGAAAGGCACGGACATTGGGGCTACCACTATCACTATATCGATGACAGCAAACGCCGTTCTGACACATTGTTGACTTTCGATCACCGAACCTCAAGCATCCCTAGTCCTGCACTATGGTGGGAAAGGCACGCGGAACACCATAACTTTAAGGCACGCGCGAACTTGTGGGGGGTGGAAAAGCGTGAAAGTGTCTACTCAGCATGCATTCCAGATACATTGCGTTTCGGCCTACAAGACTTCAAATGTCCCAAAGCCAATGCAGAGGTTGTTTGGCCATAGCTTGACAACGCATCGAGCAGCATCATGAGGGATGAATTGGCATCTGATAGGTCCCTGTGACACTGTTTGTGAACTCCAAAGCTACACGCTCCTTTGGAATTTCAGGGCAAGTAAGAAACAGAACGCGCATCATTGCTTCTTTACTGTGCAACACGGATAGAAATTGATCTACAAATTTTTCTGCAATCGCCAACAATTCATACTGCAATAAAAAATCTTTCATGGTCTCAGTGTGAGGAGAGTCCGGCATGACATGACGAAAAAATGTCCAGTGAAGACAACCTGCAAGACATCTTTCGCCCT
>CAIKYO010000200.1 GCA_903831655.1 uncultured Burkholderiales bacterium | reverse complement strand
CTCTCTCTCTCTCTCTCTCTCTCTCTCTCTCTCTCTCTCTCTCTCTCTCTCTCTCTCTCTCTCTCTCTCTCTCTCTCTCTCTCTCTCTCTCTGATATACGCCATGGTCTCGGCCGAGCACGGCACGGGCATTCCCTTGCCGCCTCGAGCCCGTCCGAGTCCGAGTCGACGGCGGCTCTTCGTCAGCTCACAGCCGACACCGGGGTTCAACACGACCCTCTCCCTCGTGTCCGTTCGCTCGTCCCCCGCCTGCCGTGACCTCGCCCCCCGTCGGGCGTGCGGGCCGCGGGTCCCGCTGCCTGGACGCCCGACGCATCGGGGCTCTCTCGGACTGCGGGAACAGGGCCCCATCCCCCTGGGCACGACCTCCTTGGCTGGGCCACCAAAGTGAGGGAGTTTGTGGATGAGCAGCACATGACTCTGAGAGGCAACACCTGATGGGCTCACATGAGAAGGATCTCACTCCACTCAGAGCTGGGTACTTGCCTGGACTGAGCGATGAGGAGGTGAACTGGGAAACCCTCGAATACAAGCACCAAGGTCAAACGATTCAGGTGCAAGTTCCTTCATTAAGTGCAAATCAATACAAAACGCTTGCCACTCGTGTTCAAACCGTTGGCAGGGATCAATTGCAACGCACCCCATTGGCCGATATTGTCAAAGCCATCGACCAAGTCGTGGTTGGTCTTTTGGATACAAAAGGTGCGAGCATGGAGCTGGCCCTGGAGATCTTGCCCAAGGTCACGGGATTTGATCCAGAGATGATGCGGTTGACTTTGCACGCTTATTTGCAGACCTTTAAGGTGGTGGGATTGAAGCGTTTTTTAGCACAAGACTTCAGCAATCCCCAGGTGCTTGAAGAGTTCGTGCCCAATGTAAGAGGGGGATTGACCCGAGCAGTTCCACCATCTTTGTTGCTGCACAGTTGGTCTGGAAACGTACCTGCTTTGGGTTTGTGGAGCTTGATTTCTGCATTGCTCGTTAAAGCGCCTAGCATCGGCAAGGTGGCTTCTGCAGAACCTTTGTTCGTCAGTTGGTTTGTTCGTTTGTTGATCAAAGCTTTGCCTCAGATCAAAGATGCCTTGGCCATCGTTTGGTGGCGAGGAGGAGAGCATGCCCAATGTCAACCGTTACTGAATGCTGCAGAATTGGTGGTGGCTTATGGCAGCGATCAAAGCCTACAAAGTCTCAAAGCAAGTCTGCCTTATGCCACGCGATTTTTAGGCTACGGTCACAAACTCAGTTTTGCACTTTTGTCTAAACGGTCTATGAACCGAGCCCAGATCGATCACTGGGTTGCCCGTGCAGCCTGGGATGTCATTGCGCACGACAAGGGTGGGTGCTACTCACCGCACCTGTTTTTTGTGCAAATGGGAGGGGCTATTTCGCCCAAAGAATTTGCGCAACGGTTGTTGACTGAGCTCAGAACACAATCTGCCCGTTTCCCAAGCAGTCTCAGCGATCTGTCGGAAAAAGCCATGCAAGCGTCTTGGCTTCAAAGTCATCGGTTTCAATCCGTTCAGTCAAACAAAGTTGAGGTATTGGGAACCCACCCAAGCCCGGACCTCCAAGAGCAACCTTGGGTCGTTTATCACGATGGTGTCGTCGACTTACTCCCCAGCCCCCCGAAGCGAATGGTACAAGTTGTGGCCTTTGACACTTGGTCAGAGGTCCTGAGAGGTATCTCCCATGCAAAGCCATTCCTACAAACAGTTGGGGTTGCACTGAGCACTGATGAGTTGGCTGAAGTCTCACCCTTGTTGGCACAAAGTGGTGTAACTAGAATTACAGCCATAGGATCCATGACTGCTCCAGAAGCTGGATGGCACCATGATGGACGTTTTGGATTGTCCGATCTCGTGAACATGGTGGACTTGGAGCTTGACGCCATCTCCAACGGCGAGCACTTTGATGACTACAGAATTTAGTTCTTTGAACATTTAATGAAGCTCACACCTGCTCCAGTAAAGATGAATTCAAACGCCTGCTTCACACTTCAGCGGGTTGGCTTCTCCTATGGGGAAAAGTCCATTCTCCAAAGTCTAGACTGGTCACTCATTCAGGGTGGTTTTGAGTCCATCATCGGGCGCAGTGGTTGTGGCAAGAGCACGTTGCTTCAATTGTTATGTGGATTGTTGCTTCCCACAAGGGGTGAGCTTTTCTTCAAAGGCAATGCGCTCACCAAACCCAGGATTGAGATCAGTTACGTTTTCCAAAAACCCAATTTATTGGAGTGGTTAAGCGTGATCGACAATGTCCTCATGCCCATGAAAATTCGAGGCGAAGTAACTTTGAGTGTTAAAAAGAAAGCCATGGAAATTTTGGAGCTGCTTGGTATTTCTGCACATGCCCATCAACCCACTTGGCAACTCTCCGGCGGAGAGCAAAGCCGTGTGTCCATTGCCAGAGCGTTGGTTGCCAGCCCCCAAGTATTGCTTCTGGACGAGCCTTTTGCGGCCTTGGATGCCATCACACGCGAAGAACTTCAAGGCGAGTTGAGACACTTGCACGATCAATTGGGTTTAACCACTGTTTTTGTAACGCACGATATTCAAGAAGCCATCTATTTGGCAGACCGAGTACATGTACTCGAACAGGGTTATTTTGTGCACTCACAGGAAATTGAGTTCATGACTCTTAGACAGCCTGGTTTGAAAGATGAGGTTCAATTTGCCAATTACTCCAACCGTTTAAGAAATTCTCTGGCTTGCGTGGCTCCAAATTCAAAGGGGTCTTCAAGCGCTCAAGGTGTTGTGCATGTTTGATCAATTTCTCAAACAAGTTTCAGCAGTATTTTCAAAACTGCTTTGGGTTGGTTTTTTAGCTCTGATTTGGGATTTTGCCTGCAAAACTTGGCATCTCTCAAGTCTTATTCTTCCCACTCCCTTTGAGGTTTTCAACTTTTTGTTCCAGTCCTATCAAAGCGGGATGATTCATCGCCACATCGCACAAACGCTGTTTGAGGTGATTTGTGGACTCTTGTTGGGGGGTGGATTTGGATTTTGTTTAGGTGTGGCATTGGGCGAATATCCAAAATTGAAGTTTTTAATCATGCCGTACGTGGTGGCGTCCCAAGTTGTCCCTAAGTTGGCGTTGACGCCTTTGTTTATTTTGTGGTTTGGTTTTGGCGCATTACCTGTGGTGGTGATGACCGCTCTCATTTGTTTTTTCCCTTTGCTTGAGAACACACTCACAGCCTTGGAGCATGTCGACGCTTTGAAGCTTCAACTCTTTCGAATGTTGGGAGCCAGTGATTTTCAAACCCTCATTTGGCTCAAAATTCCCAATGGTGCTCCTTTGATTTTGGCAGGCGTTAGAGTTGCACTTGTATTGTCTTGGGTTGGTGCTGTGGTTGCTGAATTCATGGGCTCAAGCGTGGGTCTGGGGGCATTGATTGTTGCCGGGCAAGGTTCAATGAACACGGCCATGATATTTGCTTGCCTCATATTGATCACTTCGATGGGGTGGATCATGTATGCACTGGTCCTAGTCATCGAGAGGCGAGCTCTACTCCATTACCCCAAAGGGGTTTGAGCGTCCTGGTTTTTAGACTTTTTTACTTTTTGAAATGAACACCATGTTATTAAACCGATTGAAACTTAAAAAACTACTGAACTTGACATTTTATTTTTTGCTTCTTGGGTCTTTTCTTATGCAGTGTGACTGGTTGCATGCACAAAGCAGCAACGGCAAGTCGAGATTGGTCTTGGCTGGGTGGAGCAAGCCCATCACTGAGATTACGCCCTTGTTGGTAGATGCAGATAAGGGCTTCTTCACTGCACGTGGGCTAGATCTCAACTATGTACCAGGTGCAGGAGGAGGAG
>CAIKYO010000199.1 GCA_903831655.1 uncultured Burkholderiales bacterium | reverse complement strand
GTGATCACTGTTGGAGTCAAAGGTCCATTGTGAGGCAGCCCAATGAACAGCGGCAATGTAGTAATGTTGGCGAGCTGAGACCAAGTCCCCTTCTTGCTCACTGTCTTTGCCTAGGGCTTCTCGACGCTTGGCTTGGGCTTCAAAGGCAGGCGTGATATCGGCATATTTGGTCACACGGGCCCTGATGGTGGCAAAGTCTCCATTGGACTCAGGACCACAAGGGGCGTTGTAGAGCAACGAGCGTGGTTGATCCCAGTCGATTCCATTGGCACGGATCACATTGTCTAACACCCACCTTTGCTCTATCCAGCGACGGGTCATGGGTCCGTCGTGCTTGGGACCGGGTACGTGATCAGCGTGTGAGTTAGCCATGGCTCCTTTGGCGTGTTTTTCGCCCTGCTCTGCCAAGGCAGCGCCACTGGCCCCAGCGGCGCCAGCAGCAGAGGCAATAAGTGTGGCTGACTTTAAAAAATTTCTTCTCTCGCTTGGCTCTTGGTTGGCCAGCGTATTCGTATCCGAACCCATAATGAACTCCCTGATGATGACAAACGATGTTGTCACTCTCTATCATTGAGTCGATTCGCCCAACAGTGAAATCCCTGACTTCCTAGGTAAACCCTAGCCAATCGAGTTTAACTTTGGCACCAACGGGTCAATGAAGTTTTCTAGAGAGCCAAGGCACAATCACTTCACTGAAAATTCTCCCATCTGACCAATCTTTGCCCCTCCCAATGTGCCCTCCAGTGGGGTTGATCCAGGCATCCTTGGGAGCGCCATTCTTGAGCAATACATAGACATCTTCAATGGGTACTTGAGAATCTTTGTCCCCATTGACCAACAACTCAGGAGCAGAGACTTGGGTGAGCTTGCCGGCGTCCTTCAAAGACATCTTGGGGCCAAAAGCTAAAAAATCCTCCAACGTGTTGACACCATAAACAGCGGCACGAGCTTGAAACAGATCAAACAAGTACTCTCGCGTCCCAAGTGCCTTCAATTGCCAATCTCGCTGAAAGTAGTCGTGAACTGGACCACCCCAAACCACCACGCCTTTGAGCCGCTTGGGCTCATCGTAAGCAATTCTTGCCGCCCAATGTCCACCCCAAGACACACCTTGAAAGCCCAGTCGATCAGCGTCGATGTCTTTTCTATCTTGAAGAGCATCAATGACTTTGGTGAAAATTCTCTCGCTACCCAAGTCTACTTTGAGCGGCGATTCTCCTGTTCCCGGCATGTCCAAGGCCAAATAAGCCAGACCCGCTTTCAAATAATCAGGACCATACTGATCCACCACAAACTCTTTATAAGAATCGAGTCCTCCCACTGAGATCACCACAGGAGGCTTTTTGATTCCCTTTGGTTTTTGCAAATACCCAATGATCTCTTTGCCTTCAAAGGGAATGCGAAGCACCTCAATTTTAGGGTTAAAGAGTTCAGCATATGCCCTAAACGCCAAAGTACACAATTCAAAGGCCCTTTGTTTTTGTGGTGAGTTTTGAGTTGGCCATGCACCAAAGCCGTAATAACGCCAAGCATTGAAGAACTCCTCCCTCGCCATGGTCGAATGCTTGGCTCTCAAGCTCAAGCCTTTTTGGTAATGCGCATCTCCGTTCTTGATCCAAGCTCTGGCCCATTCATCTCGGTCAAGAGAGTCAATGTCGGACAATATGTGCTCAACCTCCTTTGCATCAAATCCAGTTAAGGGATAGCGCTGCGCGTTTACCCTTTCTTGAACAGCCACTTTCAGCTCTGGCCAAGTCCTGGCAGGTGCAATTTGCGCCAATGCTTGAAATGCAAAGCCCACAACGAAGAAAGTGCCTAGGAAAATAGTCCACAAACTGCGAACGCATCGGTATGATTTCATGATTTAAATATTAAACATTCATTGAATTCTTTGTCCTGTTCAATGGGATGCAAGGACAATCGTTTTGATTTAAGACACTTTAATAGACATCAAAACTTATCTCTCTAGGGTAAATCCTAGCTCTTAAAGCAGTGCAACCACTGCGGATTCATAGAACTTTGAGGTACCGTCCTAAGTTTAGAACCCTGTTGCTGTTCGAGTCCAAGAAAGCCTTCACATGAGCCGTAGATTTGTAGATTTATCAATCTTTTTAGAAAACGATGTGCAAAGCGATCCTCCCGCTTTTGCGCCCAAAATTGAATACTTCACCCATGAAGATTCATTTGAACAAATTGAGCCATTTTTCCCTGGATTAAAAAAAGAAGATCTTCCAGACGGCGAGGGATGGGCAGTAGAGCGAGTGACACTCTCCACACACAATGGAACGCACTTGGATGCACCCTATCACTTTCACAGCACCATGAACAAAGCCCTAGGTGCCGCTGAGCCATCCATTGCCATTCATGATGTACCACTGGAATGGTGCTTTCAACCGGCAGTCAAACTTGACTTTCGCAACCTCCCCGATGGACACGTTGTTCAAGCACATGAAGTAGAGGCAGAACTCAAAAGAATCAATCACCAATTGAGTCCATTAGAAATTGTGGTGATCAACACAAGTGCTGGAAAACGATACGGAGAGCCTCGCTACGTCTCCAGCGGGTGCGGAATGGGCTATGAAGCCACCATGTATTTGTTAGAGCGCGGTGTTCGCCTAACTGGCACAGATGCTTGGAGCTGGGATGCCCCATTTGTGCACACTGCCCAGAAATACGCCGAGACCAAGGACTCATCTCTCATCTGGGAAGGACACAAAGCAGGACGCGATATCGGTTACTGTCACATCGAAAAACTACACAACTTGGAGTCTTTGCCTCCATCAGGTTTTTTCATCTCCTGCTTTCCACACAAAATCCGTGGTGCTTCAG
>CAIKYO010000198.1 GCA_903831655.1 uncultured Burkholderiales bacterium | reverse complement strand
TGATGAAAGCCCGCGCCGACGACCGCCTCCTGTTCACCGCTACGGACGATGCCGGCAACCTGCAGCCTCCCAAACTCAATGTGCTGAGCCTGCAAGAGAGCAAAGGCCTGAGCGTGGACGAACTCGCCACCCACTTGGCCCCGTTCCAGGTACAGCGCGCCACCATCACCGCGTTGGTGGAAACCTTTGAGCACGCGAAAACCTTTGGCTCGTTGATCCAGATTCCCTATGCGCTCAAGACGCATCTGGCGGTGTTGCCGCAGGTGCTGGCCTTGGTGAAGCAGAGTGGGGACATGTATGCCACTGCGGCTGCGGACGATGTGCTGCCACTGGTGCAGCAGGCGCAGGTGCTGGCGATGCAGTTTGATGCGGTGGTGGCGAATCCGCCGTATATGGGTAGCAAGTACCTTGCCCCTGCATTGAAGACTTTTTTGAAAGACAACTACAACGGCTTTGAAAAAGACCTGTTTTCTGCTTTCATGGTTCGAGACTTGGCATTGACCAACGCGTCCGGTCAGCTTGGGTTCATGTCGCCGTTTGTCTGGATGTTTCTTTCATCCTACGAAGAGTTACGACTTCACTTTATAGATTCCGCGACTTTGACGAGTCTGGTCCAACTTGAATATTCCGGATTTGATGGAGCGACAGTCCCAATTTGCACATTTACTTTGGCCAAGGCTCATTTCCCAGACTCAATCGGCACTTACGTACGCCTTTCTGATTTTCGTGGCGCTGATCAGCAGGGCCCAAGAACGCTGGAAGCCATTCAAAACAGAAGCTGCGGTTGGTTCTATACCGCTAAACCCAACAACTTCAAAAAAGTTCCTGGGAGTCCAATAGCGTACTGGATTTCAGATAGAAGTCGATCTGCTTTTTCTGATTTTGGAAAAGTGTCTGACCATTCTGAAACCCGTATTGGATTGATCACAGGTGAGAATCAAAAATACATCAGGTTTTGGCATGAAGTGAGCATTGTCAATGTTGGATTCGGCTTAAGTCGCGAAGGTGCAAAACAATCTGGCAGGCGTTGGTTCCCGCAATCAAAGGGCGGGGATTTCCGTCGGTGGTATGGAAACAATGAAACTGTTGTCGACTGGAAAGATGACGGCAACGAACTTCAAACACGACTCCACTCGTCTGGCGAGCGTGTTTTAGCTCACAACTTCAATTTAGATAAGATTTTTGAACCAGCTATCACTTGGACGAAAATTTCTTCAGGAGATTTTTCCGTCCGATTGCAGCCTCGGGGATTTCTATTCAATGATGCTTCCGCCAATGCCTTTGTTGACGAAGACGAAGCAAGGCTGGCAATTTTGGGATTTTTGGGCACAAAGCTTCCAGGTGAATTCTTGAAGGCACTCAACCCAACGCTGAATTTCCTGCCTGGCAACATATCCAGCCTCCCTGTACCCGCGAACCTATTGCAATCCCAGGAGTTGGTTGGAACTGTCAACCGATTGGTTGACTTGGCCAAGTCGGACTGGGATGCATTCGAGACTTCTTGGGACTTCAAGTCGCCGCCATTGGTCATGTTTGGCATCAAGCAAAACCTAAAGGAATCGTGGGAAAAATGGCAAGATAGTTCTTCGCTTAAGTTATCTGAAATGAAAACCTTGGAGGAGGAGAACAATCGTATCTTTATCAAC
>CAIKYO010000197.1 GCA_903831655.1 uncultured Burkholderiales bacterium | reverse complement strand
CCTGTATGAAAGTCTTCTTTTCTAAGTAGGATGCTTGAGTGGGGTTTCGCATATTACTCCTTGGTTTTTATCGATCGGTGAATCGGGTTCATTGAGATGGCTCTCAATTTGATTTCAGTGCTCTCAATTTACATTTTTTTTATTAGTATTGAATTGATATTTCTCATTACTTGAGTGGTTATTTTTGCGAAATCAACGAAAGTATGATGTTGTATCAATGTTTTTTTTAACACATTCCCAAATGTTCGCTGGCAAACAAACATCCATTTGAGTTCTAAATATGATCAAATTTCCTTCAAATGAAGGTTTAAAATTTCAATCTTTTTAATTAAATTTAGATCGTAAAGGGGTATCTATGAAAACCAACAGTGAATCAGCAGAGGTTGTGCGTAATCGTGCATTGGAGATTGGACATCTTTATCAAAAACAAATGTTTCAAATGATTGGTTTGGTATTGACGCACAGTAAACTATCTCTAAAATCTTTGCATTCCATCAACAGTGAGGATTCGCAAAGTCCTGTTGCATCGAATCTCTTAGAGTCGGTAACTCAACAAATGGCGCAGCAAGTAAAAGATAATTTGGCTTTTGCTGAGTCTGTTTATCATTTGGGTTTTGTTGCGCACTCAAAGGTTGCTAGTATTTTGCAAAAACAAGTTGAAGAAAGTTGTGCTTTGACAGCAGAAGTTTTAATGTCACCTGCTTTGCATGGCAACCCAATTTCATCAATGGCCCTCGCTGTCGTGAAATCCACTCTAGATGCAAGCCATATCGTCATGAAAGATGCACTTGCAAGTGCGTCTAAATCATCTGATTTGGCAAAAGAGTCGATGGCAACGCTCAAGATTTGAATTCTTAAGTTAGAAAAAAACCATGAGCCGTGAGCTCATGGTTTTTCAATTTTGCGATTGTTATTCGCTATATCCGTAAACCCACTTAATTGATAACCTGCAACTTGTCAACGACACTCACAACGCTGGAGTTGCTCCAGGCGGCTTGTTTGACCAGTGCCTTTTCATTCCAGCTGTGAACACTACCACTCAGTGTGACTTCGCCTCCTTTGACTTGAATGTCTATGCTTTTGGCGTCGTCCTTTGCCCGTCTATTTAATGCCTCAACAATGTCAGATTTCACCTCTGATTTTGCAACCTCATGTTTGATGACCAGCTGATTGCTGATGCCAACCACCCCCATCAAGTGGCTGATAGAGGTGTTTAACATGGCTTTTTGGTAGTGCCATTTAACCTCTCCCGAAAGTGTTACCCACCCGCCCTCTACTTTGACTTGGACCGAATCTTTGCTTAAAAGGGCCGACCAGCTGATGAGGTTGTCAATGGCGTGAGCAATGTCACTATCGGATCGCTTGACGCTGTTTGGCAATTTCACCTCCAATTCCATGGCCACTCCACGAACACCAGAGACCCGTTGAGCAGCAGCTTCAGCATGGTATTTTTCAAAATAATGCTCAACCTCACCTCTTAGCGCCACAATTCCTTCTTTCACCGAAACGCCTATGTTGGACTGGTGTATGGTGGGTTCATATTTGAGCTCGGCAATGACATCGAGTTGAATCTGTGCGTCTGTTTTCATGGTTTGTACTTCTTTGGTTGATTGTGAGAACTTGACTCTAATCTCTCGATATTTTTCTTGTTTGATAATT
>CAIKYO010000196.1 GCA_903831655.1 uncultured Burkholderiales bacterium | reverse complement strand
CTGCTATCCCGGTAATCGCGCCCCAGCAAACCTCCCGGAACATCGCTATCGAATTGCAGTCCGCACGCATCAGCCGGATTACAACCGGCTGAAGTGACTCCGCCAAAAGCCGCACAGCTTCCCACTGCCACGGTATGACGTGCAATTCCGGCAAGTTTTTCGACCAACGCCATCACAGGATCACCGCCGGTTGTCAGGTGAAATCCGCCGCTGCCGTGCGGGCCGCGCAATACCGAGCCTTCCAAACTGGAGTGACCCACTCCAACGCCATTTGAGGCTCCCCTCCCAAATCAAGCAATTTTTGACTGGCGCGAACGCACAACTCCACAGTCAACCGCTCTTGTCTTTCAAAGGCGCTCCAAAGTGTGCGCAAATGCTGTGCATCTTGACACTCATTCAAACACGCCAAGATCAAACTGCTCATCAAGCTTTTAGAGACGGCCACCGAGAAGGCACCGTGCTTGGAGAGCAGCCTGGCCGTATCGAGAGCCCGCACATTGTCCCCCATGAGGCGCTGCGCCTTGAGTCGCAATCTGAGCGCCAAAGTGCGCCTGGCCACTCCGGGCCCCATCTGATTGAGCCACTCCAGCGCGCCTTGTGGATCATGATCGGCCAAGGTCCATCGCGTGGCCATCAATTGACTGGCCTCTTGGAGCACCATTTGACCTTGGCTTTTGAGTTGTGCACCGCTCGCGCTGGCGCTCTTCAAATGACGCTCACGCGCCGCGTGATCCCGCAAGGAGTGTGCAGCTTCAGCGGCAATCAAATGCAAGAGAGAGCCAATGTGGTGCAGCTCTGAAGGCTCCAGTCCCTCTCCCGTGTGTGTGGTGGTCATGGTGCGCAAAATGGCCAACGCTTTGGAGGCCGCTTTTTGAGAACGCAAAAATCGACCAGCCAACAACAAAGACAAAGACTCAACCACGCCACGTTGCAAAGCCCGTTCTCTTTGTTGTGCCCTCCACCTCTTGGCCATGGAGGGCATCTCGATCAAGACGCCAAAGGTGCGGAAAATTGCGTAAATCAATGCGACACTTCCGACCCATAAAAAGAGGGCCAAATTCAACGACACATCCACTCGGTAGGGAGGGAAAAACAAGGTCACCAACCCTTGTTGCGCGCCCATGAAGAGTGAACTTGCCACTGCAACTGCAAAGAGAGCCAAGAACCAAAAAGCAGTCTTCATGTCATCGGCTCGCTTGTGCGCTCGCCAAAGCGCTTAAGGTCTGATCCAATCTGGGCACGTCAAGGGTGTGCAAGTCTCGTTGAAGCTCTTCAAGGGCACTCAATGCAATTTGAGTGTTTTTATTTTTCATATCAAAGTAGGACTTCACCTGCAAGTTAACGGCGCCGACATCCATTCGTGCCGCATCGGCCTGCCTGGAGAGCAACGCCAAGCGAGCATTCAAGAGCTTGAGCTTCAAATTCTCTCGAATAAAAAAACCTTGCTCAGGAGAGACCAGCGTGGCCTGTGGGTTATCGATCTCGCTCACACGGACCAAACCCTTAAAACCATCCCAAAGGTTTTGAATCAAGTTCTTTAAAAAGCTCTCTGAGAGAGCCTCCACCCAGCTTACAGGCTTGGCCACACTGGGTGCACTTGAGGCAGCACCCGCTGGGTCAAGCGAAGGAGCTCTTTTGGTACCCACCTCGTTGGCAAGGGGCATGACATCCAAAAGGTGAACCACTTGATCGATTTCAATCAACAAATTGGGGGTATCGGCCAACGCTGTTGATTTGATTTGGTTCAAATCATGTTTGACCGCTGCAGACAAAGCCGCAAATCGAGGTGAGGGCAGTTTAGTGAGCTTTAAATCAGCCACTCTGAGCGTTTCCAATAAGGGCTGAACACTGCCCGTCATTTGCGCTTGCTGTTGGGCCAAATGCAGCGCAGACTCCAACTCATCGAGCGTGTTTTCATCTCTGGAGCGAGTGAGCGTTTGCATCAACGCGTCGAGTTGGGTGCGTTGAAGGGCCACCTCGGAGAGTTTGCCATCGGTCAATGACAAATGGGCCGCCGTGTCGCGCGAGAGCTCGCTGGCCTCCTTGGCAAGGCTCTTGGCCTCTTGCGCCAACTCACTTGTATTGGCACTTTGCTTGGCCAATAGCTCTTCAATGGAAGTCAATTTCATCCAAAGCATCAAACAACCCAAGCAAGCCAACAGGGCCAAAACCCAAGCAAAGCGACCCAATCCCAGCGCATGCCAAAGCGGCATGGCGTGCGTGACTGGGGGTGAGGCCGCCGTGTGGGGTGCCTCAGGGACAAATGCTCCTTGGGGCTTTGAGTCTGAGGGGTCGGGGGTGGGAGCAGATGTGTTCATTGAAATGATTTTAGTGAGGCCAGGAGATCTTCGGTCTGTGGGCGTGACCTCACAACAACACCAAAACCCAAGAGCTCGAGTTGTTTGGCAATTCTGTAATGTGTTGCCAACGCTTTGGCGCTTGAAAACTCAATACCAGGCAATAAAGTTACCAAATGCTGCGCAGCTTGTGAGCTGGTAAAGAGCCAAATGCTCTCGTTGAACAAAGCCTCTTGGGCGCGTTTTTTTTGAGCCTCATCCCAATTGGGAGCCCCTCTCAAATAGGCAACCACGAATTGAACATCCACCCCTTGGGCTCTCAGTTGTTGAGCCAAGTATGCACGCCCTACCCCAGCATCCTCCACCTCTACTGAAACCTGCTGAGCGGCCATTGGAGTCCTTGGAGCCTCCCTTTGGGCTTGATCTCCACGAACCACCAGCACGCTGGAGCCTGATTGAAGGCGGTGCTGAACGCGAAGCCACAATTGATCGGTATCCCATATCCCAAGCGCTTCATCAGGGATTTGAACCTTCGAGCCCTCCACGCCCACTCTGAGCAAAGCCTCTCGGGTCCCTGGTCCAGTGGCCCAACACTCCGGCAAGATCTTGGCCTCAAGGGGTCGGTGGACAAAGAAATGCTGCACCGCTTGGGGACTGACAAACATGACGGCTTGGTAGCGCTCGATACAGTGCCAAGCTTGCAAGACCAATGCATTGTCTTGGGGCCCTGTTGTGTCAATCAAAGGCCAGTGGTGCAACTCAAAGCCCTCCAATTTGAGAGCTGACTCCAAAGGATGAACTGCCTCTTGGAGAAGGGGCCTTGTGATGATGACCGTCTTTTTTGTCATGCTCCCAAAGCCCCAAAAACCTTCAAGTGGCCGATATGGCTTTGGCTCCCTGTGCAATCAGCATCGAGGCCACCTCTTGACCCAAAGCTTGGGCTTGTTCGATGTTGGCAACCTCACGCGTCAAGCGTGCTTGAACCAGGGGGGAATTGGCCTGAACATCACCCCAAGCTGCCCTGAGGGTCAGGTACTCTCCGCTGAGCGTTGCATAGGCAGCCAAAGGCATGGAGCAACTCCCACCCATGGTACGACTGACCGCACGCTCTGCAGCCACAGCCAACCAAGTGCTTTGATCACTCAAGGCATTCAAGGCTTTGTGCATGTCTTCTCGGTTGGACATGATTTCAATGCCCAATGCCCCCTGACCTGCTGCGGGGAGCATTTCCTCAGGTTCAAAAATCGCACGAATGCGCTCTGACAATCCAAGCCTTTTGAGACCTGCAGCAGCCAAGACAATGCCCTGATAAAGGCCTTCATCGAGTTTTCTCAATCGGGTGTCTAAATTGCCACGCAATGGCTCGATGTTCAAATCGGGCCTAAGAGATTTTAAGAGCACCGTTCTTCTCAGACTTGAAGTCCCAACCGTCGCGCCTTTTGGCAAATCGTGAAGGCTGGCGTAATGCGGGGAGACCCAAGCATCCCTTGGATCCTCACGCTCCATGACACAACCCAGAGCAAATCCGGGGGGCAAATCCATGGGTACATCTTTAAGTGAGTGAACCGCCATGTCGGCTTTGCCAGACTCCAAAGCAATCTCAAGTTCCTTCACAAACAAGCCCTTGCCTCCGACCTGGCTCAAAGCACGGTCCAAGATCTGGTCCCCTTGAGTGGTCATGCCAAGCAAGTTCACGGTGTGACCCGACTGCTCCATGAGCGCTTTGACGTGTTCCGCCTGCCAAAGCGCCAAGCGACTCTCACGCGTGGCAATGGTGATCAAAGCGTTGGGGGTATGGGGGGATTGCGTATTCACCAAAGGATCCTCAAAGGTTTGTTTGACGCCTCATATTAACATGGGCGATTGAGCGCACCCCCTCAAGCCACCAAGGACTTTAGAGGCACATTGGGGTCTGAGACCTGGGTTGGTGGGGGGGATACTTTTTGTTCAAACATTTTCTTGGCCATCATGTGGTCCATGGGCGAGTTGACCGTCTCCACACACTGCAGCGTGTCATGCTTGTAGTGAAAGAGAGAGAAACTTTGGGCGTTTGCACCCTGTCTCATGACCTGGGTCAATTCAGGCTCAAAGAGCCCCACCATTTGCAAGCGCATGGCTCCTTGTTCGGACCAAAACCAAGGGGTCGGTTGGTACTTGGATGCTTGTCCGCACAAATTTTGCGCCACAATGCGAGCTTGATCGTTGGCGTTTTGGATCGACTCCAACCGAAGCGACTCACCATTGGCGTGATAGGGAAAGCGGGTGCAGTCTCCAATGGCCCAGATGTGAGGGTCTGAGGTCCTCAAGGACTCGTCCACCACCACGCCCTGAGAGCACGTCAACCCGGCTTGAAGAGCAAGCGCCTCCTCAGCCACAGCCCCAATTCCCACTAGCACGCACTCGGTGTCAAGGTGACCGGTCTCCAATTCAATTCGAGTGAGTCGGTGACCCTCAAATTCAAATCCCTTGATTTTGGATTGCATGCGAATGTCAACTCCTGCACTCAAATGGGTTTGGAGGACGTGTTCTGACAAATGCGGAGAGATCGAGCGTGCGAGCAACCTAGGGGCCACCTCCAAGACGGTGACCTTTTTACCCAAGGCATTGAAAGTGGCCGCCAACTCCAACCCAATGAACCCCCCTCCAATGAGGGTGAATGAGGAGAGGTGTGAGAACTGATCCCTGAGTGCTTGAGCGTCCTTTGCCGTTCTGAGAAAGTGAACGTTCTCGGTCCCTTGTGGGATGGCGGGTAGTGTTCGAGCACGGGTCCCTGTTGCAAGCACCAACTTGCCATAGGGAAGCGTCAAACCTGAACGCAGTTGGAGCTCTTTTTTAACTGGATTCAAATGTATGGCGGGATTGGCCAAATGCACCTGTATGCCATGCTGATCAAACCATGCCTGCGCCTTGATCATTTGAATGCTTTCATCGGCTTTTTTAAAGAATGCCTTGGAAAGCGGTGGGCGTTGGTAGGGAAGCACATCCTCCTCGCAAACCAAATGGATGTTGGCACCTTGACCCAACTCCACCAAAGAGGCACACAACTGGGCAGCAGCGTGCCCTCCACCGACAATGACAATAGACTCTGAGAGCATTTGAGAAGAACCTTTTGAATGTTGAAAGACACAACAGCGTTGAGTCCATGTACCTCATTTTAAATGCGCATTGAGCCATTGGCGATACCGGCCCCCACGCAGACATTGCCGCCGCAAGGGGAATGTGAGCGAAAAATATGCTCCAAGGGACTAAATTAAGGCCTTGTGCTCGTTTTGGATTTGCCGAAGCGCCTTAAAATAGTGAAATGTCTACAAATCCACTCGATAACAAGGCTCAAGCTTGGTCGGCATTATTCACCGAGCCCATGAGCGAACTGGTCCAACGCTACACCTCCAGCGTTTTCTTTGATCATCGCTTGTACAAAGCCGACATTCAAGGCTCCTTGGCGCACGCTCAAATGCTCTACAGCGTGGGAATATTGAGCCAAGCCGATTGGCAGGCCATCGAAAAAGGCTTGTTGCAAATTCGACAAGAAATTGACAGCGGTCAATTCGAGTGGAAGCTCGCCTTGGAGGACGTTCACCTCAACATCGAGGCCAGACTTACCCAGTTGATTGGGGATGCGGGCAAGAGGCTGCACACGGGCCGCTCTCGCAACGACCAAGTTGCCACAGATGTGAGACTGTGGCTCAGGGACGAGACGCAAGAGATCATCGAGCTTCTCCAAGCATTGCAACGCGCTTTGCTCAGTGTGGCCGAACAACACGTGGATGTGATTCTTCCTGGCATGACCCACTTGCAAGTGGCTCAACCGGTGAGTTTTGCTCACCATTTGTTGGCTTACCTGGAGATGTTTTCTCGCGATGAACAACGCATGCGAGAGGTCAAACAGCGCACCAACACCCTGCCCTTGGGCGCGGCTGCTTTGGCCGGAACGAGCTACCCTTTGGATAGAGCACAGGTCGCCAAACTCCTTGGTATGGTCAATGAACAAGGTGAGCCACAGATTTGTCAAAACAGCTTGGACGCGGTCAGTGACCGTGATTTCGCCATCGAGTTCACCTCGGCCGCAAGTTTGGTGATGATCCACATCAGTCGCTTGAGTGAGGAACTCATTTTGTGGATGAGTCAAAATTTCGCTTTCATCGAGCTTGCTGACCGCTTCACAACGGGAAGCTCCATCATGCCGCAAAAGAAAAACCCCGATGTGCCTGAGCTCGCGAGAGGCAAAACGGGACGCGTGGTGGGTCATTTAATGGGGCTTCTCATGCTCATGAAGTCCCAGCCCTTGGCCTACAACAAGGACAACCAAGAGGACAAAGAACCGCTCTTTGACACGGTCGACACCCTCAAAGACACTTTGCGCATTTTCAGTGAAATGATTGCCGGTGAGTGGGATGAGAAAACACAAAGCAGACTCGGAGGCCTCAAAGTCAAAGCCGAGCGGATGAAGCAAGCCACCCTCAAGGGCTATGCAACGGCCACCGATTTGGCGGATTATTTGGTTAAAAAAGGCTTGCCCTTTAGAGACGCACACGAGTGTGTGGCCCATGCGGTCAAAGAGTCCATGGCAATGGGGGTAGATTTGTCCGCCCTGTCCTTGGAGAAACTTCAAAGCTTCAACTCCAGCATTGAAAGCGATGTGTTTGAGGTCCTGAGCTTGGAGGGGTCGATGAATGCAAGAACAACACTTGGAGGCACCGCCCCCGAGCAAGTGCGCGCCCAAATCCATCGACACACAAAGCGACTCACCCTCGCATAGTCCATTTCAACTGAACTCTTCCTGGGTTGCTCAACTGCATTGAAGATCCATGGGTTCAAGGGATATGATGCAGGGGGTTAACCTCTCAATCTTCACAGGAGAACACCTTGAGCGTCATCACCAGCATTGAAGACTTGCGAATCTTGGCCAAACGCCGAGTTCCCAAAATGTTCTACGACTACGCTGACTCTGGCTCATGGACAGAGAGCACCTACAAAGCCAATGAAGAGGACTTCAAGGGCATTCAATTTCGCCAACGGGTTGCTGTCGACATCAAGGTCAGAAGCACGCAATCGCAAATGATTGGCCAAGCGGTCTCCATGCCCGTTGCCATTGCGCCCACTGGGCTCACCGGCATGCAGCACGCCAACGGAGAGATCTTGGCAGCCAAGAGCGCCAAGGCCTTTGGCATTCCCTTTACCCTCTCGACCATGAGCATTTGCTCCATTGAAGATGTGGCCAAAGAGACTCAAAACCATCCCTTTTGGTTTCAGTTGTATGTGATGAAGGACCGTGACTTCATCGAACGATTGATTGAACGCGCCAAACAGGCCCATTGCTCGGCATTGGTCCTCACTTTGGATTTGCAGATTTTGGGACAACGCCACAAAGATATCAAAAACGGCTTGAGCGCTCCACCCAAATTGACCGTGGCCAACATGATCAACTTGGCCACCAAGTGGCGCTGGTGTATGGGCATGCTGGGTACCCACAGAAGAGAATTTGGCAACATCGTGGGACACGTCAAGGGAGTGGAGAACATGAGTTCACTCTCGTCATGGACTGCACAGCAATTTGACCCCTCACTCAATTGGAGTGACGTGGAGTGGATCAAGAAAAAATGGGGTGGCCCCCTGATCTTAAAAGGCATTCAAGACGAGGAGGATGCGCGTCTTGCGGTCAATTCAGGTGCCAACGCCCTCATCGTCTCCAACCATGGCGGCAGACAACTCGATGGCGCTCAGTCCAGCATCAAAGCCTTGCCCCGCATCGTTCAAGTGGTTGGCAAAGACATTGAAGTTCACATGGACGGGGGCATTCGAAGCGGCCAAGACGTCTTAAAGGCCTTGGCTTTGGGCGCCAAAGGGGTCTACATTGGGCGCTCAATGCTTTATGGTCTGGGTGCAATGGGTCAGAGTGGCGTGACCAAAGCACTTGAATTGATTCGAAACGAACTCGATTTGAGCATGGCTTTTTGCGGCAAGACAGATGTGAGAGAAGTTGACTCCTCCATCTTGCTACCCGGCAGTTTCCCCCCTTGGGTCTGAGCACAAAGTTCGTCTCTCTCATCCGCTCCCATGGAACACAGAGCAGACTTTGAAATTGACCCCGAAGTGGCATGACAGAAAGCACAGCACCTCGATCCTCCAATCAGGATCTCGCAGTTGAGCGCTTTGAGGATGTCTTTGGATTTCCCTCACTGAACTTGGCCAAAGCGCAAACGACAACGCTTGAGGGCGCACCTCGCGACTCAGCCTTAACGCACATCCGACGCATTGCTCATTTGGACATGGATGCGTTTTATGCGTCGGTGGAGCTCTTGCGGTATCCCCAACTCAAGGGCTTGCCGGTGGTGATCGGGGGATCGAGAAAGCATCTACCCGATACAAGACACCTGCCCGAGGGAGCACCTCATGACCCAGGGCTTTGGGATGCAAACACGCCCGTCTCTCATTTCCCTCGCATTGAACACTATGAGGGGCGAGGGGTCATCACCACAGCCACCTATGCTGCACGCGCATTTGGAATTGGCTCTGCCATGGGACTCATGAAGGCCGCGAAGTTGTGTCCTCAAGCGATTTTGTTGCCCGTTGATTTCGACCAATACCGTCACTACTCCAGAACCTTCAAAGACATCATCACCGACATTTGTCCCCACATGGAGGACCGAGGTGTGGATGAGGTTTATTTGGATTTCACCCACACCCCGGGTGGACAAAGGGAGGGAGGGAGGG
>CAIKYO010000195.1 GCA_903831655.1 uncultured Burkholderiales bacterium | reverse complement strand
TGGGAAAACATGTTCTGCCTTTTTTTGGTCATATGGACATCATTAGCATCAACTACAAAGTGCTGGATGAGTTTTTGCAGATGTTATCAAAACTTGAACCCAAGCTCAGCATCTCATCATTAGGCATTTACATGGGTTTAGTACGAAAGGTATTACAGCACGCTGCCAGATATGACTATATCAAGTACATCCCAGAGTTTCCAAAAGTTGGAGTCGAAGATAAGCCAAGAGGTTGGTTCAATGTCGCAGAATACAAAATCATCACGAGGGAAAGTAAGAAGCTTGCTGGCAAACGCATGGAATGGCGGTTTAGTGGAACTGAAGAAAAAACCAAATATTACTGCCTCGTTGGTGAAAAACTCAGTCCCAATGACAGGCTAATCAAACGATACACGATCACCAAAGATTTAGCCGACTTGGTTGTGTTTATGGTTAACAGCTATATTCGACCAACTGATGTCCGTCATATGAAGCACAAACACGTTGAAGTTATTAAACGCGAGTGGACATACCTTCGCTTAACTCTTCCACCAAGCAAGGGGCATAGCTTTCCGATCACCACAATGCCTTGGGCTGTTAAAGTCTATGAGCGGATCTGCCGTAGACAGGAACAAGAATTCGGAAGACCTATTAGGCCAGAGGACTACGTGTTCATGCCTCACTCCTTGACACGGGACAGTGCCATGAAGGCTCTTGCCAATCAGTTCGACATTGTGCTTGCTCTCACCAATTTGAAAGTTAGCAATGTTGGCGAGCCACGCACTTTATACAGTCTGCGTCACAGCAGCATCATGTTTAGGTTGATGTTTGGTAGAGCTGTAGACACATTGACACTGGCTAGGAATGCTCGCACCAGTCCTGAAATGATCGATCGTTTCTACGCTGCACCCCTGCAAGGCGAGATGAATGTTGGAGAGCTTCAGAGTAAACGCAGACCTCGGCCTTGGGAATTAAGCCAAGGAAGATAGGCGCTCAAGGTGGTGGGTACCGAGTAAAAATCACCATGGTGTGTTGATAAGTACTGGACCATAATTTTTCGCAGCCCATTTTTTTACTTGCACAGGACCCAATCGGGCAACGCACGCGGGCATTAAAAAAGCCCTACAGCGCTTAAATGCACATGAGGGCTGGGCTGAGTAGCTGAGCAGCAGATTTTTAGCTTGTAGGGCTTAAAAATTTATACGTTTTTTTGAAAATCTGGTGGGTCGTAGTGGGATCGAACCACTGGCTTCCACCGTGTGAAGGTGGCACTCTACCGCTGAGTTAACGACCCAGATTTACAAGCCCTCTATTATGACATAGTAGTGTTTGTATATTTTTTGCGAATGAAATGAATCATTTTCACAAAAAATTTCATTTATCATTTCTATAAATTAGCAACAGAAAAGACAAAGAAAAATCTAATGAAAGTAGTATAGTCGCACTATACTACTTTTTTCCTAATAGAACGCCTCAGCATGTAGCTGTAGAAGCTTGAATTTATTGAGGAAATTTGAGATTTTTTTTACACACAAAAAAGCGTAGTTACGCAGTGTGAAGGTGGCACTCTACCGCTGAGTTAATCGCCCGAGTTCGGTATTATAACCCAAGCTCTATGCCTGGGAGGCAGGTTTCCAGATGCTTTTACCTTGGCTAGACTTCATCAATTGGGTCAAAACATCCTCATGTTTTAAGAGCTCGTCATTGGTCGCAAAAATCACAGGCAAATCAAACTGACTCAGATCAACGGTTTTGATTTGATGTCCAGAATCTCCCCTGGTATCTTCTTCAATCAACAAGGCATCTTGCCCCCTGGTCATGTTCACATAAACTTCGGCCAGTAACTCAGCATCCAACAAAGCACCGTGCAATGTTCTTGAG
>CAIKYO010000194.1 GCA_903831655.1 uncultured Burkholderiales bacterium | reverse complement strand
TTTTTTTGATTCATTTCGACATAAAGCTAATAGGGACGCTGTGGCCAGCCTGATCATTTCGTTCTCATATGATGCCTCAGATGCAACTGCGCATTGAATGAATGAGATGCTAAAGCCGGTTCGCGTATCTTTTGTCGATACTGCCTCTTGCGAGTGATCTGAAATGTTGTTTACAGGTATGTGCCAGCCAACAGCATAAGGCCCAACTGTGGCGATAACCCCGTCGGATGCGACATTAGAGTTCCACTTCAAAGGATAACCACTCGTAATAGATAAAGCCTCTGCCATAGCTAGGCCACCTGCTAGTTCCAGAAGGCGCTGCCTATTTAAGCGTTCTATCAAAGTTTGTGAGACTATCCGTCTGACTGCAAACGGAGCCAGTCGACGCAAACCTTCGTAAATGCGCAATGTTTCCCCAGCCTGGGGGTGAAGACCGGATTTACTGCGACGTGCGTTATTTATCGCTGCCTCACTTGGTAGCGATCGTCCGAGTTTTACTAAGGCAGAATCCTTGAGCATGGGCAAGGAGAGCGCGGTCTTTTGGACAGCAAGCCGCTCATTAAGTAAATGGTTGGTGTGTCCGAAGAACTGCTTACTATCAAGTGCTTTCAAAATTTCGTCTCGAGCGAGCTTCAAAGCCCAAGCTACGACCTTGCGCCTATCCAGAGATTTCTTTGAAGGAACCACTTCATTGACAACAAATAAACTAAGGTCTGCGGTCAGGTGCTGTTGTAGTAAGGTTTCACGTGCGTCGATTGATCCCGAGATTTGCCCAAATTGAACCGCTGCCTCCAGTGACTCACTCTGACTCATACCCCAATTCTGATTGATAGCGCCTTTAGCAATTTCACATATATCGTTGGAAGTCGCCCAGGCTAAAAGCAGAGCATCTCGCTGAATCAGAGCGTGATCTGTCTTCTGAAGGCGTCCCCTTGGCGCAAGTCTTTCATAGCTTGCTAGAACGATTCCTAAGCAGAAGCCTGAGACATGGTCAACGCCTTCTATGTTCAAAGGGCTAAATCCATAAGTCTCCGTTCCATCTCAGTCGCAGTCTCTTCGGAGAGATTCCACGCGTTCGATAAGGCTGAGGCCATTTCTGCAGCTTCGTCTTTGCCTATGCCATCAAGCAGTGGAAGGAACGTTGATGCAAAAGCAGCGACAAACACTCGTTGGGTGGATGGAAGAGGGGCTGCAAGAAAGTCAATTGATTCATCGACAGCTGCAGCCAGCTTCAAAAAGTCTATTGCAGGAGCCGCTCCAAGCTCTCGAAATCCGCAAACAATCCTCCAAGCTTCAGCGACCGGATTTGGTAACAGATCGTTATAGGGACGCTTTAAAAGAGCAAGCTTGGCGAGGACGCTGTAGACAAACTTGCGTAGATCTGGAGGAGCGCCGATTCGAATCCAAGTAAATCGGCGAGTCATTGCAAGACTTACCTGTTCCAGTTGATTTTTATCAGCTTGATTTAAAGTGCAAATCATCGCCCATTTAGGACCGGGGGCGAATTCATGCGGTTCCATTGCAATATTCGCTTGGGGAAGCAGTCGGTAAAAAGCGCTTTGCGGGTCCTCAACATCAACTCGATATTGAAGATAAGTTGAATGGCCGGAAAGTACCGCAAACAAAGGACCAATGACCTTGTCAATGGGACAACGGTTAAGTTCATCGATGATGATAGGCTTGTTGAACTCTCTGAGCATAACGCCGGGAATGAAGCCCATTTTTCCTGGCCCTAGCGGCTGATAACCACCAACTAGGTCCTGTGAACTCCAAGATGAAGATCCAGTGAGTAGGGTATAGCTTCCGCTTGCGCCCTCTCCCATACTTTCAGCTATATATTGAGCTAAGGTGGTCTTGCCAGTTCCGGGAGGGCCATGAAAAATAAAGTGTCGTTTTCCTGCTCGAAGAGATGCGTTTATCAGGTCGTACACTTCATCAGGAATCCCGAAGAGTTCGGGAGATGGAATGATGTTGGGCGAATCAGATGGATTTGTGGCAATTGCTGATCCAAAACAGCGCCTTAAATCGAGTTCTAATCGAGTGAGTTCATTTGTATCGCTTGGATCGTAAGCGAAGGTTTCGGCAGTACCTGAGGAGAGCCAAGTTTGCAATGCATCTGTTGCTGCTTCGTAGGTAATTATCCGGCCATCAGGTAATTCGAATGGTTGCCGTGA
>CAIKYO010000193.1 GCA_903831655.1 uncultured Burkholderiales bacterium | reverse complement strand
GGTTCCCAACTGACTTCAATAGAGTTTGAGATACCAGATGTGGCCCTTTAAGCCGTAAGAAAACTACAAACCATCGAGTCAATCAAACTTACAGCAGACCCTAGCGTTAAAGTAGAAAGGATTAGAAAACCCTAATTCCACTGGAATTTGTGACGCAAACTGATGGTTAACTTATTGAGTGAACATGGAATAGCGACGCGGGTTGGATAAGCCTGAATATTCCCCGTACCAGGTTTGTACTGGTAGGTTCCGTCCGAATTAACTTTTCGGGAAGAACCGCTTCCGTCAGGATTTGTAATTCTCCAGTTATTAAATCCCCATCCAAATTTATTGTGGGCGACAATCCAAAATGCCTCTGGGGCATCTGCGCCGAGTTGCAATTGAATTGAACCTTGATCAGATCTGGACGTGGAGTTCTCGATAGTGATATGAAAAGTAATCGTGTAGCTTCGAATTTTCCCTACATGCTCATCAGTCATGTCATAAGTATCTTCCTGTAAATATTGAACAGGCGGAGCTTAGACGGCGTAAGAGTCGACTCGTTCGCTTTCAGGGCTCGCATCCCATGACAATGTCATTTCTTTAAGATCGCTGGACACTTTTAAACATTTCAATCCAGTTATTTGCGCGGGAATTTTGTACTTTGATTCAAAGAACTGCTCTCGAATCTAAACAGGATCGAAAGACCGCCCGGGCCGGTGAGGCAACGGCTTTCAATTCCAGTTGCGGCCGAGTTAGAGACATCCAGACCAAATGTGGAAGCAAATACTAGAAATGACGTAAGGACAAAGGTTCAGAATGTTTTTTGAACACCACCAACGATAAAGGTTCATGTATATGATTTCAACCTCCTGATTCTTTTGAGATTGCCAAGGAAGCGTCCTATCTTCTGTACTCTCGCAGCCGAATCGGGACTGCCAGTCATAGCCTCCCTGAGATCTATGTTCGTGAGCTCTGCATCTGCTCCCTCTGAATTTACGAGAAATCCTGTTCCAGTGAAGATTGCAGTATGGTCACTCCATATTAGCAAGTCGCCTGCGACTAAGTCTCCTTGAGAGGAAGAGTTGTCCATTTATCGATTTTTTTAATTGGTATATCTGATCGGAGTTTATTGTCTGCCCAACTGAGTAACTGTATTCAATCCCATTCACAACAATCCTTATATGCCCCTTGAAAGGATCGTTAAGTATGCATTCCCCTTTTTGGGCGAAATAGATAAAACATTCCTGGTGAGGTATCTTGGATTGGATGTCGCCTTGGATGAGGGCTCGACCTCGGGCAAGTAGTCACCTTTGGGATATCTACGCTTCGTTGCTGGCTCTGTCAACCCAGCAAGTTTCATGACCTTTCTCTCTACGGAAACAGAGCAGGAGATTCCCTCCCTTCGCATCGTCACGTTCGGGACGAAGTCGAATATTTTCTTTCTTCTCCGCCTCATATAGCAAGAGATTACTCACTTCTTCTCACGAGTTTACATGTGCAGTATTTTTCGCTCACGTCCAAATATTTCCCGAGATGACCTTAAGAATTGCCGTAAGTCGCTTCTAAGGACATTGACCTGGATAGGAACCCTTGATACTCGTGGTGCAAGCCCAGTCCTGAGAAACTACATTTGGATAATCTGCTATTTGTTGCTGTCGATTCAGCTTAGGCGGTAGTGAATGCGATGGGTACGGCCCACCCACAGTTTCGGCCCACCCATATTTGTTGTGGCCGATTACCCAAAAGTCTGAAAAGTATCCAAGTTGCATAACGACTGAGTGCGGCGGTTGCTTACCTATGGACCCGGAACTCCAAGTAGCTAAACTAACACTAGTTCCTCTAGTTACGGCGTTTAACTCTCTGCCTAAATCACCCGGCTTAAATGGATCTTGCGAATAGATCGCATAACTGTCCACTTTTTCCGACGCAGGATTAGCAAACCAGCTCAGAATTATCCGATGGTAATACTTGTCATACGCAACAACCTTTAGACCAGTAACTGGAGATGGTACTTTCGCGGCTGTGTCATTCACACCCAACTTTAGAAAATTCACGTTGATTTCTCTTAAAGACCGATATTGCGCGTTGACATGTTGAAGGTCGACTGTGAACAACATTCCCACCAAGGTAATAAATATAAGGCGGTCACGAGTGGACGGCGTTATGTGCATTTCAAGTCCGCCTTTCGAATAAACCGAGGTTCGATTCTATTCGACCCAATTGATGAAACTAAATTTGGAATCGCAGCACCAAATCGGGGGTCGTGTCCAAGCTTCTTGCAAACCCACTAATGATACCAAAGTTGTTCTTAATGTACATATCCGAACCAAGCTTCAGCAAAAGCTTCATTAGGACAAGATTTCCGCGGAATGATGCAAAGTGCAAAGCTGTGAACCCATCATCTGTTGTCTTATGATTCAACCATGACTCGATCTAAGAATCTGTTACTGTCTCAATGGCTCTATCCATGAGCTTCAACCCGATCTCTTCAAGATTCTTAAAGCAGGCCATGTGCATGAGTGTGTAGCCTCT
>CAIKYO010000192.1 GCA_903831655.1 uncultured Burkholderiales bacterium | reverse complement strand
CTGTGCGTGGCATATCAGTCAAGGGCTTGACCGGCACCAATGCTTATCTCTACCTGGAGTCGATTGAGGTATCCACCAGTGCTCCTGTCGCACGGGTTGAATTAGAAATAAAGCAGAACAACGGCTTCAAGCGAGTACTGCGCAAGCTATCCCGCAATGACAACCTATTCGATATTTCTGGCGATTTAGAACAGTACCGAGGTTTTGTGGTGTCTGACATCAATGCGTTGACCAATACGGTGACCTTCAACAACGGGCAAGAGCTAATAGCTGGCGAGGCTACTGGAGATGTGAGTGAGCCAGCTTTGCGTCAAATTCAAATTCGAGAGGCAGTTAAAGCCCACTTTGAAAAGGAACAAGCGCTTTTCTCCCAAGGTATCAAAGTACTGTCACTTTTTTTCATTGACACAGTTAGCAAATACCGCAGTTATGACGAAGCTGGTGAGCACACCGGTGAATACGCGAAAATGTTTGAGGAAGAGTACAACTTGCAACTTGCAGAGGTGCTGACGCTGGAGGACACTCCTTACAACCGTTATCTCAAAGGCATAGCGACAGCAAAAACACATAACGGTTATTTTTCAATCGACAAGAAAACCAAACGGATGGTTGACCCCGAGACGGGGAAAAAATCTAGCGAAACAGATGACGCCGATGCATATGACTTGATCTTGAAAGACAAAGAGCGGTTGCTGTCGTTCGATGAACCAGTTCGGTTCATCTTCTCGCACTCTGCATTACGTGAAGGCTGGGACAACCCAAACGTATTCGTAATTTGCACACTCAAGCACAGCGACAACACAGTGAGTCGCCGTCAAGAAGTTGGGCGCGGATTACGGTTATCTGTCAATCAACATGGCGATCGCATGGATAACCCTGCCACGGTTCACCAGATTAATGTGTTGACCGTTGTGGCCAGCGAAAGCTACAAAGATTTCGTGACGGCCTTGCAAAGTGATATGAGCAAAGATTTGTTAGATCGCCCACGAGTAGCAGATGAGTCTTACTTCACGTGCAAGGTCTTAAAAACGACCTCGGGTGCTGTAGAAGTGACTCCTTTACTGGCCAAGCAGATTTACAAGTACCTGCTCAAAAACGACTATACAGATGACAAAGACAAAATTTCCGAGTCATACCATGAGGCAAAGAAAGAATGCGTGCTAGCTGCACTGCCACCTGAGTTGGAGTTATATGCCGATGCAGTTTTTGCACTAATTGACACTGTTTTCAGTGATGCGAAGCTGCCACTACCGGAAGATGATCGCAAAGCAAAAATCAACCCATTAAACGCTAATTTCGATAAAGCAGAATTTAAAGCTCTTTGGAATCGAATTAACCGCAAAGCAGCCTACTCGGTGGAATTTGAAACTCCAGAACTTGTTGCCAAGTGTGTAAAAACCTTAGAGGCAGAACTCAAAGTTAGCCCTATGCAGTACACAGTGATCGGTGGGGAGCAACTTGATATAGCGACTTACGAAGGTATCCGTCAGGGGGAATCTTTCAAGATCACAGCGACTAAGACAGACTACTCGGCTGCCTCTGCACACTCTGCAGTTAAGTACGACTTAATTGGCAGACTGGCTAGTGAGACACAACTTACACGCGCTACCGTGGCCCGTGTATTGCAGGGAATCAATAAAGCTGTTTTCAGTCAATATCGGACGAATCCAGAAGACTTTATGCAAAAAGCTGCTCGTCTGATAAATGAGCAAAAGGCGACTGTAATTGTGGAGCACATTGCCTACGATCCCACGGGCCATACGCACACCATGGACATCTTCACACAGGACAAACCGAAAGAAGATTTCAGCAAGGCGGTCAAGGCGAATCACCACATCTACGACTACGTTTTCACGGACTCCAAAAATGAACATGATTTTGTGCGTGAGCTGGATGCCAGCACGGAGGTAGTGGTCTACGCTAAGTTACCTCGAGGATTCTTCATTCCTACCCCTGTCGGCAACTACAACCCCGACTGGGCCATTGCCTTTCAAGAAGGCAAGGTTAAGCACGTTTACTTTGTCGCTGAGACCAAGGGGTCTATGTCCAGCATGGATCTGCGAAAAATCGAAGAAAGCAAAATTGAATGCGCACGAAGGTTCTTCGCCAAGATCACATCTGATCAGGTGAAGTACGAAGTGGTCGATGGGTATGGAAAATTGATGGAATTGGTGAAATAGTCGCAACTAACACTACAAAGTGCCTCAGGACTTTAGATGTAACAGGGAGTGAAAATGGCGGGATACGGCTACGAAATTGATTTTCTGCCAGTCGGCAGCGGCGACAAGAGTGGCGACGCCATCGTTCTTCGATACGGAGAGCCTGGAGGCTACAAGGTAATGGTCGTTGACGGTGGGACGAAGGAATCTGGGCAAAAGATCGTCGATCACATCCAGGAGCACTATGGGACGACGCATGTTGACTACTTGGTCAATACCCATCCGGACGGTGATCACGCATCCGGACTTGAGGTCGTGCTTGAACAATTAACTGTTGGTGAGGTCTGGGTTCATCGCCCGTGGGAGTACGCAGAAGAAATCCTGCATTGGTTCAAGGACGGCAGAATCACCGATGAGAGTTTGGCAGCTCGGCTGAAAGATCTCCTGTCACACGCTTACCGGCTGGAGGAACTTGCTGACGAAAAGGGCATTCCGGTTTATGAGCCCTATGCTGGTGCCATCATTGGCGATTTCTATGTTTTGTCGCCACATCAGGATTGGTACTTGGAACTAGTTCCGCAATTTAATAAGACACCCGACGCGCATACCGTCAGCATGGCCGAAGCAATGAAAAATTTTGGCCTTCGCACTCTAGAAAAATTGGCCGCTTGGGCCGATGAACACTGGCACATCGAGACGCTGTCAGAAGACGGTGAAACTTCCTATGAGAATGAAAGCAGCGTAGTTTTGTACGGAAATCTTGGCGGGCGCGGCGTGTTACTGACTGGTGATGCAGGAATTCAGGCGCTTGGAAAGGCAACCGACTACGCGACTGAGCTTGGTTTTAATCTGATCACGAGTCGATTCATTCAGGTTCCGCACCACGGTAGTCGAAATAATATCTCGCCTAGCATTTTGGATCGTTTAGTTGGCCCGAAGGTTGTGGAGGGAGTAGCGCCGACAAAAACAGCGTTTGTTTCGGCGTCGAAAGACTCAGAAGTGCATCCACGAAAAGTCGTAACTAATGCCTTCCTTCGGAGAGGCGCCAATGTTCATCAGACAAAGGGGCAGTCGAAGCGGCATTCGCACAACATGCCGGAGCGAGAAGGCTGGACAGCATCCACACCTATTCCTTTTCATAGTCAGGTTGAGGGAGATTAAAGCAAATGATCGAAAGCTTCCTTGACCCCTACGACCGCAAGGCCCGCCTCTATCCTGCATTGCTGGTAATGCTCGTGCCTGCGGTTGCTACCACCTTGGTTGCCCCAGTTTTCTCTAGCCAACTGACCGGGCTGGCCTCCCTGGCAATAGCGTTTGGTGGGTTGATGTTACTCAGTTCTCTGGGTCGCGAATGGGGGAAGCGCAAGGAGCCGCAACTGTTCGAGAGTTGGGGTGGTACGCCAACAACGCTAATGTTGTCGCGGGCAAAAAGTCAGCTAGACCAGCTGACCTTGGACAGGTACCGAAAGTTCCTTGAAGGAAAAGTACAGGGCCTTCAATTTCCTGATGCTGCAAGCGAGGCGTCTGATCCGACGAATACCGCTGTAATTTGCGCCTCTGCTGTGAAGTGGCTGCGCGAGGCAACGCGTGACACAAAAAAATTCGGCCTAGTCTTTGCAGAAAACACCAATTACGGATTTCGCCGAAACCTATTGGGCGTAAAGCCACTTGCCGTCGCCCTATGCGTTCTCACACTGTCAGCGACTGCACTGCACGCTTGGCTTTCGAATGCTGGAAATCTGACTGCCGTCACTTTACAGTCATGGAGTTCAGCCATGGTGGCTTGTATCGGACTTGTGATTTGGGGAGCTATAGTTAACGAAGAGTTCGTCAAAACGACCGCCTATGCATACGCAACCGCTTTACTCGGGTCCTGCGACTCACCCCATATAGCAACCGAAAAACCAAAAGCAAGGAATTCAGTCACCAATACAAAGAGTCCGGAGTGAGAGGCAGCAAATGACCGTTCGAACAATAGAAACCCGTTTTCGGGCATACCAATTGGGGCAAGCGGGTTCCTCTTTTTCACATTTCGCCGATGATTTATTTACGCTAATGGAAGCGCGGCTTACCGATATCAGTCGCCCCAACCTAAAGCAGGAATTGGCGCAATGCAGGAAGACCTCCATCGACGTACTGCACATTACCGGCTGGGACCAAGATCATTGCGCAGTATCGGATCTTGAGGAAATATTATCCACCTACAGGCCTGCAAAAATTGAATATCCAGGATATCCGCCGCACAGTGATACAGCAAAGGAATGCTTGAAGATAATTTTGCAATATAAGTCAACCAATGCAAACAAAGGTCGCTCCGTAAAATGCATTGCGGTCGATCCCGACTACATCAAAGGGCTTAAGAGTGCAGAAGACTTGGCATACCGAGACACTCTTTACCACCCTCGTGCCTTATTCGACGGCGAATCAAACAACAACTCGACGATCAAGCTGTTTCGCCAAGGTTGTTTTAACGTCGCTAGCCTAGGGGATGTTGAGGATGCGAATATCGGCGCCTACCTTCGGCGGTGCAAGATATTTAAACGTGAAGTGGATGTCCTACTGCTTGCCCATCACGGCGCTGATTGTCCGACCAATTCAAAAAAATTCTTTCAAGCGGTACAGCCTAGGATAGCTATTTGCGGGAGTCAGTTTGACAATCAGTTCGAGCATCCCAAGCCACAAGTTCGCCAGCGACTTTTTGAATTGAAAATTCCACTCATGACCACCAAAACGGGCGATGTTTTAATTCGATCAATTTCACCCCATTCACACAAGTTTCGCGCCACGAATCTGATCTCAAAATCGACAAAAGTTTCAAGCGAACTTGATTTTTCGGCGCGAAAGAGCCACTGGCTTTCAATGAATGCAGACACAATCAGAAATCTTTATCAGCCGGGTTTCAAGGGACTTCGGTAGAAATTTTTGAGTAAGATACTATCTGTTACGACTATCGAAACCAAATATAAGGGTTAGGTTCAAGGCCTCAAAAATTCAAGGAAAATTCTTAAGTCACCCCATCTCCATTTCCGTAACATGCAGCCCACCCTGGCTCAACAGATTGGCCAGCGAATCTGATGTATCTAAACACCAGTTTGAGTGCAGAAATCAAAAATAATGTTTTAAATTAAATTTTCTTTGGTTCAAAACGCTCTGAACAACGAAATTTCATTCGGCTTGGTTTAAAGCCAGTTTTGCAGAAACCCGCAAATTCACGGCTCGGAACCAAGTCCGAAAAAGTCATGAGGTTTTGAGACAAACGGGGTTTGAGACGCTTTTTCAGGATCGCTGCCGCTGGCCGCAGTCAGGAGCCCAAAGCAAAAAGCCCTGCGTGAAGCGGGGCCTGAGGCTGCCTCAAGGCCTGCTGAGCAGGTTTGAGGTCTTTGTACTGGCGGGTTGAGATGGATTCAAAATCTCAATCAGACCAACTCAACAGCTGCTTTTAGCTGACTTGGACTGCTGTACAGATACGCAGCGGTAGTACTGATGCTGCGGTGACCAGCAAGCGTTTTCAGAATATGTATCGCTGTGCCTTTGTTGGCTAAGTTGGTTAAAAATGTTCTGCGACCGCTGTGACTGCTAGCGCCCTCAAGTCCAGCACCTTTGTAGAGAAGGGCAAACGTTTGGGCCAAGCTGTTTGAGCTGAACCCTGCCTTAACGCTTTTTTGACTTGCAAAAAATGGGTAGCTGCGATCCATACACTTAGCCTGCGCAGCATAAGCTTGCAATTCCTCGCGCAGCTTTATGTTGACGAAAACTGTACGAGCGTGTCTGCCCT
>CAIKYO010000191.1 GCA_903831655.1 uncultured Burkholderiales bacterium | reverse complement strand
TGAGTGCATGCCAACTCAATTGAATCAAGTTTTTTTGAATTTAATCGTCAATGCAGCTCAGGCTGCAAAACCAAACCAACGCGGATTAATCAAAATTAGTGCGCGCAAACTTAACGACTCAGTGGTCATTACTTTTGCTGATAATGGCCAAGGAATCGAAAAGGAAAATATTCTTAAAGTTTTTAATCCTTTTTACACGACCAAAGAGGTTGGTAAAGGCACCGGTTTGGGATTATCCGTTTCACATGGAATTATTCAAAAACACAAAGGAAGCATAGAAGTGAAAAGTACTGTAGGAGTTGGTACTGAATTTACGATAACCTTACCAATTCATCAGTCATCTAGATAGTAATGTGATGAAGTTACTACTAATATTATTTCTATCGCTGATTTCGACGAGTGTGTTTACACAACCACTCCCCAATTGTGCCGATCACGGAAACATGGTTCAGTATTTGGCGAAGATGAGAAGTGAAGGCCTGTCCAAGTTAGAGATTCAACAAAATATAAGAGAAATAGCTCGCATCAAAGAATTAACACCAACTCAGCTTGAAGATTGGTTCAGCAACCTCAATTGGATATTTAAAACTGAAAACAAGTCAGTTTCTGTTGAAGCTTTAGCTAAGAAAAAGCAACTAGAATGTGAAACAGATAGAGGAATTGTCAACTGGAATAGAGATTAATCTGCAACGATATGCTGATCTGCTATTACCTTAGTCCATCGACTTCTATCTTCTAACATCATTTGGAACATTTCTTGTGGAGTTCCCCCACCAGGGGTTGCACCCATGTTCACAAATTCTTGTTTGATCTCAGGCATTAAGAGAATTTGATTAACGTCGGAATTGATTTTTTTAACAATTGCTGGAGGTAAATTTTTGGGACCATACATAGCCCATAGCGCTTCCGATACAAAGTTACCAAGTCCATAGGGAGCGCCAATTTCCATCAAAGTTGGGACATTCGGAAGTGATGAAATCCTTTTTTTACTAGTTACTGCTATTGCTGTTAATTTACCATCCTGAATATGCTGAAGGCCTGAAATTACGCTGTCAAAGACAACTTGAATTTTTCCAGAGATTAAATCAGGCATTGACAAGCCAGATCCTTTATAAGGAATATGCAGCATCGTGGTACCCGTAGATGCATTGAAATATTCACCTGTTAGATGCATGATGGTACCCACACCTGCAGATGAAAAATTCAAATCATTGGGGTGATTTTTTGCATAATCAATAAATTCTTTTAAATTGTTAACAGGAATTTTTTTGGTTACCAAAAACACATGTGGAGCAGTTGCAACATGAATAATGGGAGTGAAGTCTGTATCGTAGTTAAATGGTACTTTTTTTGCAAAAGCCGCCCCAATCGAATGAGTGCTTGATGAGGTAAGAAGCAATGTGTAACCATCAGCAGGAGCTTTGGCGACGATATCGCAACCGATATTTCCACCAGCTCCCGCTCGGTTATCAACCACAACTGTTTGACCAAGTGATTTCGTCAAGTTGATTGCGATGAGTCTAGAAATGGAGTCGGTTGATCCTCCAGCTGGAAAGGGCGTGACCAATGTAATGGTTTTTGTTGGATAAGCTTGAGCATTTGCACTCTCTATCAATTGTGCTAAGAGAAAAGCAAAGAACAAGGTTTTGAATATTTTCATTCTTGTAACTCCCAAATATAAAAAAGAGTAAGCAAAAAATTAGCCAGCTTTATAAGACTAACTTTTCACTATTTTTAACAGAAAACGGGAGTAAATCAATGGTATTGCACCCAAATGGTGCAAACTTATTTCACAGAACT
>CAIKYO010000190.1 GCA_903831655.1 uncultured Burkholderiales bacterium | reverse complement strand
GGTAGATCAGACACTCTCAGCAAAAGGGTGTCTTCATTTGCATGATGAACGTGTTCATACCAGCTTGGAACGGCAATCATGTCACCTCTTTGCCACATGAAGTTTTGACCTTCTACCTGTGTTGTGCCGGTCCCTTTTAAAACCACAAACATGTGATTGCATGTCGTTTTTTCACAGGTCCAAGTCTGATGGGCCGCCAAAGAAATTACAAATCGATCAAACGTTGAGAGCCTAGGGGGGCCTAACTCCATGAGTTTTACGCCCAATGAGTGTTCGCTTTTGTTCAACAATTTAGGCACAAAGTCTTGGAATGCAAAGCGCATTTCTGAGTTCGGATTGATGGCAGTTGTGGTCTCGACTTGTTGCGGATGAATTTGAAAAAACATGGGCCCCAAAAATTGCACGAGTGGCACATCTAAGAAGTCGATCCAATATGCGTCATGTTGACTTTGGTTGTCATGGCCATGATAACAACCGTTGGGTGTGAGGAGAACATCGCCATCGAGCATGGGAATTGCTTGGCCATCCACGACGGTGAAGGCTTTTTCATCTCCTTGCAAAATCACTCTCATGGCATTGGGTGAGTGACGATGGCTTCTGGCCACTTCTCCTGCTTTGACCATTTGATAGGCGCCCACGAGAGTTGAGACACTTGCATAATCATTGCCTGGGATTGGGTTGGCCATGATCAGATTTCTGCGCTCCGCGTGCTCTGTGCTCACCAATCGGCCCGCTGTGTGAAGCGCAGCCTTGGCATCCTTGTATTTCCAGTGTGCGGGTATGAACTTTTTCTTTGGCTCTGGATACAGAGATGGGGTGGGTTTGGCCCATCCATTTTTCATGCGCACTTGTTCAAGCATCTCATGAAGCTCTTCTAGGTTTTTTGCGCTCTCAAAGTTGGGTGGGGTTATGGGTGTCATATTGCGAAAATCACAGATTTAAAGGGTGGGTTTAGACGGGTAAAAACAGATCATTGAGCGCGATATTTTTTTCGATCACTCCTTGCTCGACCATGTATTGCATCAATGTGTTGAGTGTGGGTAGATTGTTCTCAATACCGTAAGGCCATGGGTCACCATTGAAGAGATCATCAATTTCATCCAAATCATCTGTTAGCCAAGGCAACATATAGCGTAGAGCAGCCAAATTTTTCATGCGAATTAGCGCTATGTTTTTGGAGTCTTCAAATGCCTTGAAGAGGGGTTTTGCGATTTGTGGATGTGCTTCAAAGGTACTTTTTTTGATGGCCACCAAGTGCATGATGGGGAAAACTTGGGTTCGTTTGAAGTACTCTTTTTCAATGTCTCTAAAGTTCGGGAACAGTCGCTTCACTTGCGAATTGGTCTTGATGCAAATGGGTAGTGTGGTGCCAATGATGGCATCGATTTCTCCAGCATCGAGCAAGTCACTCAAGGATTTGTTCTTTTGAGCCATTTCGATGGGGACAGGCTTATGCATTGGCATGACAGTGGGCTCACCATGGGTACTGGCCGAGTTGATCGATCCTTGAACCCAAGTTACGCCTGATAAATCTACCCCAAAATCATGCTCTAAATGTCCGCGAATCCAAATCGCGGCTGTCATCGTGTACAAAGGAACCCCAATTCGTTTGCCTGCCAAGTCTTTGGGAGATTTGATGCCACTTTGAAGGTTGATGGTGATAAAGCTATGTCGAAATGAACGTGATGGAAATACAGGTAAGGCCACAAAGCTGTCATCGCCTGAGGAGCGTCTTGCGATGTACTCTGAGCTTGACATCTCGCTCAAGTCGTATGCCTGTTTCGCCGCCATGTTGTCAAATATGACTCTTGGCGCTTCAATGCGCAAAAACTCTAAAACGATTCCGTCGGGTTTGACTTCGCCTGTGTACAAAGGCTGCATGCGGTCATACAGTCCGCATGCGAAGGTGAGATGTGTATTCACATTGGGCATGGCTTACTTTAGAGATCTTCTTTAGAACCCGCAGCGATGCCTGCCTTAGAGCACCAAAACTCCCATGCTCTCCACATTTGAGGTGACTTAGGGTCTACTTTTGAGCGTATTTCAATCTCTCCTGGTGTGAGTCCTTTGACGGGGCCCAAGCGCAGGGCATTCATCAAAATCTTTGCATTTTTGGGCATGTAGATGGCTACTTTGACGACCTCAACTAAATTTTTGCCTGCTGCCGAAAACCCATGTCCTCGCATCAAAATGACTTTGTGATCTCCCAACCCCTGAGCCAAGTCATCACCTTGATCTGGATTGGTGACGAGCAAATTGGTGTCACCAAAGTGGTCATGTATATCCCAAAGTGGAACTTCCAACCCCATGTCGGATGCAGTGTTGATGACAGGCCTAAGTGGCTCCCGAGCTATCGTAAAGGGAAGTACATCGTCTGCATGGCTGTGCACCACAGCATGAATGTCGGGTCTTTTTTTGTAGATGGATCCATGAATGAAGCGCTCTAGATAAGGGGTTGGTGTATTGGCGACAACCGGAGAGCCATCTAAGTGAAACGCATAGATATCCTCGGCTGTGACCAACTCGGGGCTCAGAGAGCGAGAGATCAGGTATTGATTGGGCTCAAATGGGTGTCGTATGCTCACGTGACCATAAGCGTCTACAACACCTTCATTGGCCAATATGCGGTTTGCAGCAACGAGCATGTGGATGCACCGGTTGAGTTTGTCTACGTCTTGTGTCATTTATATGCTCCAGTTAATTGATATGTGCACCTGATGCGCGCACAATGGGCTCCCATTTGCGAACCTCTGAGTTGATGAAATCTTGAAATTCTTCGCTCTTCATGGTTTGAACTTGTACGCCATTTTGCTCCAGTCGAGCTTTAACGCTGGCTTGCCCAAGTGCTTTTTGAGTCGCTTCATTCAAGATGGCTACTACATTGGGCGGGGTTCCAGCGGGTGCCAGTACACCAAACCAGGTGGGGGATTCAAAACCATTTATACCCAACTCCCCTAGCGTGGGCACATTGGGAAGGGAGGGTAATCTTTGTGCCCCTGCAACTGCGATGGCTTTCACTGCCCCGCGTGCAATTTGTGGCAAGAGCTCAACGGGTGTTCCAAACTGAACCTGTACTCGTCCAGCCACTACCTCTTGAACTGCCTCGCCACTCGATTTGAATGGAATGTGCTCCATCGATACGCCAGTTTTTAGTTTAAACAATTCACCGAACAGATGGGCTGTATTGCCCATTCCAGATGAGCCGTAATTGAATTGAACGTTTTTGGATTTCATCAATGCGATCAAATCTTTCAAGTTGTCCGCTTGCACACTGGCGTTCACAACCAATATAAACGGCACACGTCCGATGAATGCAACTGGAACGAAATCTTTTCCAGCATCAAAAGGCAATGAAGAGTAGAGAAACCGGTTGGTCACGAGCATATTGGCCGCACCAATTCCAAGTGTGTAGCCATCATTGGTGGCTTTAGCAAGCACTGATAATCCGATATTGCCACCGGCCCCTGGGTGATTTTCAACTACAAATGTTTTTCCCAAGAGAGTGGTGTAGGCCTGCGCGATCTCCCTGGCGAGCGAGTCAACTGCTCCGCCTGGGGCGTAGGGTGCAATGATCTTCCCAACCCGGTTGGGGTAAGTTGGATTTTGGGCCGGAACAGACAGAGAAATCACAGTCAATATGATCAAATACAAAAACTTGATGAATCTGTTCTTCACGCGTGTTTTCATTAGATTTGACCCGTTGTGCCTGCTTTATGGACTGATTCTTTTCTTCCTATGCTCTTAGGGATATGTCCACAAACTGTTAGCCAAAAATCTTTGGAATCTTTTGGGCCCTCATCTCCCCTCCATGCCACGTGTCCATCTGGACGAACCAAGACGAAGTGTTTGGCGTAGAGTTTTTTAGCTTGAATGTTCTTGATGTGATGAACTTGAAGGGGCACACCCATAGAGCCTGCCATTTCAATTAGATTCAAAATAGAGGCTTTAACAGGTTCAAAGCAAAAAAGCACAAAATCTTTGCCCAGTAGATCCAGAGTCGATGTTTTATCGTCTAACCAGATGTGGGGCGCGCGGCAGCCCACTCGAGATGAGGGTCTGTAATTGACAGCATCTAAAAACTCAGCCTGCTGGGACTCTGGTGTTTCGATTTCATCGTAAATACAAACGGGAGAATTCACATAGCGGTTGCCCAAATGCATGTTCATAGAGAACCACTCTCGCTTGAGTCCCTCGCTCATGGCCCGACCCACTTCATGTCTTACCTTTTCTCCTTCAACAGATTTCTCCTCAATGAGAGGTGAACTGGGCACTTGTCTCATGAGAGCTAGGTTTCCTGTGGAAAATTCCGTGATCCGTTTGGCAATGGGTTGTCTCTCAATAAAGTAAGAATCCAGAAGCGTATCGCCTGCGTAGCCTTTTAGAACGGCGCCAAGTTTCCAAGACAGATCAATGGCGTCTCCTATGCCAGTATTCATACCCAACCCACCCGTTGGGGAGGTCAAGTGGCAAGCGTCTCCACAGATAAAGACTCTGTCTTGGCGGTAATGTTGCGCCACCAACTCAGCCCTTTGCCAAGGCAGGACACTCAAAATCTCCATCTCAAAAGTGGCACCAAGTGCTTTGTGAGCGAATGCTTTGAGTTCCTCGGTGGTGTAAGTTTTCTTTTCCTGGGCATTTCCAATGATGGACATGCGCCATTGATCTCTTCCATTGATGGCCACAATGGTGGCCCATGTGCCTTGTGGGCCAACAAGCATGTAGCGATAACCTGGAGCCTTGTCATGCAATTCGTTGAAGTTCGAACAACGAAAAATGATGTTGGTTGTATAGGTCAATAGACCTTTGCCTTTCATCTCTATTCCTAGAGACTCACGAATAACGCTTTTCCCTCCATCACAGCCCACCAAGAATTTGGATCGCACCTGGAATGTTTCACCTGATTTCAGACTCTTGATTTTGGAGATGACCGATTGAGCGTTTTGTTCAAAGCCAAGAAACTCAGTCTCATAGAGCAATTGATGACTTGGGTGCGAGGTGGCAAACTTTTGGAGCACTGGGTCGAAGAAGTTTTGAGGGCAACGTTCTCTTTTTTGAGGGCTTTCAGCGGGTGGTTTTTCCTCGTTCATGCTGGGCATGGGTTGTCGACCCAGTTCAAAGCCATTAAGACTGGTCAAGTAAACATTGTCCTGGGGATAATTGCGGTCGTAGGCTGTTGCCTCCACATCTTGAACGATGCCCCATTTGCGGCAAAACTCCATGGTCCTAATTCCGACCAAGTCCATTTTGGGCT
>CAIKYO010000189.1 GCA_903831655.1 uncultured Burkholderiales bacterium | reverse complement strand
TCATGTGACTGTTTTCGTAACAAGCCAGGGAAAACAAAATCCAGCCTCTCCACTGAGTCTCCAGGTGGTCACGTTTCACAGGCTTTGGTGCCTGTATTTAATTTCTGCCAAACTCAAACACAGATTCGAAAACTATTGGCACGCGAAGCTTCTTGCTTAGAAATAGGTGCAACTTCTGTTTTTCCTTAATAGACTGCTGCTTTTTTTCGTCTCATCGTATTCTCTTGACTTCATCATTGACGTACAATCGACCTTCTTGCAGAGTTTCACTCCGGTTCGCAAAGTACAGGTCACGCAAGGTCGAGAATCCAGAGGTTCTGGCAGGGGTTCGAGACTTGCTAGCGTGTATTGTACCCAGGTGGAGCTCTTGTGGTGTGGCTATTAACACCTTGGTTGATTTAATTAAATTGGCTGGGGAATCCCCAAGTTTTTAACAGGTGCCAAAATCTTTGTCACAGTATTCTTTCTGTTTTTCCTGAATAGACAACCACTTGTTTTTCATCTCATTCAAGACTCATTGTATTCTCTTGACTTCATTATTGAAGTAAGATCGACTTTCTTGCAGAGTTTTCCGTTAGTTTTCAAAACTTGGGGTTTCCCCAGCCAATTTATTAAATCAACCAAGGTGTTAATGGCCACACCACAAGGGCGCCAACATGACAGTGACTGCTGTGACAGAGGCTAACCAGGTGTTGGTCGCCGCTGGGCTTAACTTTGGCGAACTCAGTCACAGTTCACTAAAGCCTGAGTAACAAGCCGCCGGCGGCGGGCCAACCGTCACGTGACGCTTGGAGATAACTGACCTTGTCACGGCTGATGGCATTTCTTCTGGCTTTGGTCGTGACGTTGGTACTCCATGTATCGTCAGCGACAGTGACAACTAGGCAAGAATATGATGTTGCTACTACAGACACAGCATTCAAGCACAAGTTCTCGATTTCAACAGGCAGTGACAAGAGATTGATAGTGTCATGTTGAACAATATCGTTCCTGCTTTCATCAATTCTCCTGTTGTGTCGGTTTCTGAAGCTCCAACTGCACTGCCAGCCATCAGACGCCATGGAGAGGTAAGCACGTTCATGGACCTTCACGTCTAATCGACAGATGGAGTCCATTACATAGTTGAGATTCAGGCAAAAAGAAAGCTCAGGTTTGATGAAAGAGCGCTGTTCTACGCCTGCTCTACGTATTCCCAGCAGTTTGCTGAATCTGAGATGAATGGAGAAACATGGTACAGCAAATTGAATCATGTTATTGCTTTGCAAATCCTGGATTATGTTTCAAACTGAATTACTCGGATCAGTGGACTTCTGCTTGATACTTTTGTGGAGCGAGTTAGCAAGCATCCTATGCTATCTGATCAAAGCATCAAGCACTTTGTAATGCAAGAGCGACAGTCAGGGAAGGTAATCAACCACTTGCAATCGGTGCAGCTCGAGTTGCCCCGTACAAATAATGGCCTCTTCCCACCAAAACAAGATTTTTCGCCGATGGATTGGTGGATAAGCGTCCTTCGATTCTCATGCTTGTATACTGATTAAATTATCGAGAATTGTCGCGCTTTGCTGCCTGAAGAAATCCGCATGGCCTTATCCCGGCTGAAGCTTTCCACTTGGAACCCTGGGCTGCAATGGGAGTACTGGACGAATCTGGTTGACAAGGACGCTTTTGCGACGGTCCTGGCCGTAGATAAGGCCGGAGGTAAGCCGAGGGTAAGGCTGAGGGTAAGGCCGAGGGTAAGATCGAAGGGGCAGCAAGCGTCTGCAGACGCCTTCTTCGCCGCCTTGCCGGTCGGCTGTCTCGAGAAGATGAGCTTCCAGATATTGCTTTGGATCGCTTGGATGAGGATTCCATCAGCCAACCGGATGCAGCTACTTAAAAGGCCCAAGGTCTCACGCCTGCCAAAGCCAAAGCTATGGTCTCCGTCCTGCCTGCATGGGTTGCAAGAGTCAAGAGTCGGAGCAGCAAGACCACGAGGCCTGGGGTGGACAATTGGGAACCTAGCTTGTAACAATCAGAACATCTCCATGGAAGCTTGTTAACATTTCGAGAGTGTACCGTTGGCCGCATTCAAGAGTACGATATACCCATGTGACTCAGCTTCTGGTAACGCGTCTAGGCCTGTTGGCGTCGATTTGCCAGTCAACCACGCGTTACCAAGTGATGACTCGAGGTTAAAATGTTTTAAATCAGTCTGAGGCACAGCAGTGAAAGGGAAGCACTCG
>CAIKYO010000188.1 GCA_903831655.1 uncultured Burkholderiales bacterium | reverse complement strand
TGCGGTTTTACCTGGGATCCACATAACCCTCCTCTGGGATTAGAAGAGAAAAAATAGGCTTGTCAGTGGCCGTCTCTAAGTTATAGCCATGGCCATGGACTTTCAGCATCTCGCCCACCTCAATAGTGAAGCCCGAAAGGCGCTCGCAAATCTACGACTGATTGAAAAAGAGCGTGATCGATTAATTGGGGATACACGCAAACTCGCTGATTCACTTAAGCGTGAGCAGATCGCCCTAGCACTTGGTCAATTACCGATTGAAGGGTTGAGAGATGTCACTGACATTCGAATTCCCCTTGAAGCTCTTCGGCGCCATGGAATAACGACTGTTGGGCAAATATTCGGAAGCACTACTTCATACATTGGATCACTGAGTGGAATAAGTCCTGCAACTGCTTCTGAACTCAAAGAGCTCGTTGACAGAATGGCTCAAGCAATTAGTGGAACGCTCAGAACAAAGGTTGATTTTGACTCTGAGTCCCGAGAAACCCTTGGGGTCCTAGATAACTTAGGCAAGCTAGATGTAATTACTGCTTTTGATCGTGATGCCTCGGATACGCGAGATGTGATTGCAGAAACACTTGAGTCAAATCTTCCGCTTTTGGCACCTACCACTAGCAAATTGAAATGGTTTTTTACTGGAAAGCAGAAAAAGAGCCTTGCTCTTCAAGCAGCAGCGGCTATTGAGGATGTCACGGAATCTCTTGCTAACAGCGTAGTTATTGATCGAGCATCTGAAATCAAGCTTGAGTTAGCGAAACCTAAAGCAAGTGTGGAAATTCTTAAACAGGAATATCAAAGACGAGCAAGTGATTATCTTGCAATCCTAGAAAATACTGTTGAGGAGATTCCTGCTTTTCAATCCGAATATGGCGATTATGACGAGGAGCTTGTGGCTCGCATTTTGGCTCGTGATTTTGACGCCAGACTTCTGAACGCGACACTTCGAAAATATCAAATATTTGGAATTAAATTTGCACTCTTGCAAAAACGAGTGATCATCGGTGATGAGATGGGGCTTGGAAAGACCATGCAAGCGCTTGGTGTCATGACCCAAGTACATAAAGAGGGCGGATCAAGGTTTTTAATAGTCTGTCCTGCAAGCGTGATTGTTAACTGGGAACGTGAGATTCAAAGCCGCACCAGTCTAAAGTCAATGCGTATTCATGGCACTGATCAGGAAACGCATCTAAAGCAATGGATGGACGAAGGGGGAATTGGACTAACTACGTTTGATACCTTGAAGAATTTTGGAATTGAAGGTCCCACTCTCACATCACTGGGGATTGATCTCGTGATTGTTGATGAAGCACACTTTGCGAAGAACTTATATACCGCACGTTCTCGTGAAATCTCTCGCTGGATTAAGGACAGGCAGCGAGTAATTTTTCTATCCGGTACACCAATGGAAAATCGTGTAAGTGAATTTATGGGTCTAGCAACAATGATCAATAGCGAACTGGCCAACACATTAGATATGGCTGTACTGGCGGCCGGGACCGAACCTTTCAAGAAAGCTGTTGCGCCTATTTAC
>CAIKYO010000187.1 GCA_903831655.1 uncultured Burkholderiales bacterium | reverse complement strand
CTCGAAGATACTTCATCTTCGCTGGATTTCCTGAAAGAAAGGAATAGGAATGCGGCGTTATCTCAATTTGCTAAACCCCAAATATCTTCTTTCATTTCCCACTTTTATTATCACCCTCCTTTTTTCTCTTCTAACTCACCTGGTTGATACAGCCCATAACGTCAAAGGACATATCCCAGTTAGGGTCATAACAATCATTTTGATTCAGATCATTTTCTTTGCCTTTATGTGGCTGGTTAATATTGTTTATCAACGTGTTTTCAAGAAAATTCTCTCGCCTATCCTTGTCTTTATTCTTATCATTTTGAGTGGCGCATTACGCGGCTTTCTCCTCTTCCAAGCTTTATCAGCATTAAATTTAGAGAACAATTTGGGGCTATTCTTTAGAATGCAGACCTCCGTGACGAACATCGGACTGGCACTATGTGTCTCAACTCTTTCAGTTGCCTTCATTTCCGAACACGCTGCCTCGACCAACGTCATGCTGAGAGATCAGCGAAGGCTTATAGCTTTGCGCAATGAGGCAGTAAATCAGCTAGCTCAGTTTGATGAGAAGCTCAAGGATTCGATCGCTGGAACATTGACAAAATCTATCCAAGATTTCGCCTCTGTTAGATCTGATCAGGCATTGCAGATGTTGAGAAAATCGATTGATGAGGTTGTTCGACCTTTAAGTAATTACTTAGACCGCCAATCTGCTTCTCTTAGTGACTCTGAAATTCAAGAGATTCGGTACCGAATTAATTGGAAGAATGTCTTTGATAAAAGTGCGTACTCGGAAGAAATTTCACCTCGCTTAATACTTATTTCCCTGGTTATATTTGGTGGAGCAGCCCTATCTCACGATATGCCGCTTAAAACAGCACTTTTAGAGATACTTTCTGTATTCGCATTAGGGTGGATACTTCTCTGGATATCAAAGTCAGTACTCTCTAAATTTGAGACATCTTTTTCGCAAACCTATCGATTTATTTTCTCAGTTGTTGCGCTCTACATCCCCGGGCAAATTCTTGGAATTGAATCCATTCTCGTTCTGCATGGCACTGCAAAGCCACGTCAATTTCTCTTTTTAATTCCAGTCTTCACCGTACTACTAGGGTCCCTCTTTGCAGTCCTGCGGTCAGCGCGAAATGAAGCTTCACAGGTAAGAAATAATATGGAAAGCGTTGCTAGCGAACTTAAATGGGAGCTTGCTCGAGCGCGCGAGATAAATCGCCAACAACAACGGCTGTTGACTTTTACCATTCACGGGCAAATTCAAGCATCAATGGAGGCCTCATTTATCAAGCTCGAGCGAGCGATAGCAACTAATAGTGATACCGATGAATTACGGCGTGAATTGGTTTCGCTCATAGGGCAGTCGGTAGATCTTCTCTATAGAAATTATAAGGATCCTGAGAAACTCAACTCGGTGCTCACAAAGGTCCGTGGGACTTGGGAAGGAATTTCTCAGGTTGAGTGGATGATCGAAAAGCCCGTGCTCGATAGAGTCGAAGAAGATGCCATTAGTCATACTGCGCTCATCGATATGATCACTGAATTAGTTTTTAACGCTGTAAAACATGGCAAAGCCAAAAAGATCACCATTGAATTATTGAATCCTGACAGTAGGACGATCTTCCTAAATGTTGAAAACGATGGAGCACCTATTACAGACCAGTCTAGATTGGGACTTGGAACCAAACTCCTTCAAGAATCTGCCATCTCGTGGCAGAGAGTAAGTAAAGAGGGAAAGGTTAATACCTCAGCCCTACTCCCCTGCCTCTAAATGTTCCAAACCTCTGCGAGCCAATAGCCCCACAACAAAGAGGGATACGACTGGGATCATCAATGCATTAGAGAGTGATGTCAGCTTCGAAAGCCAGCCAATCACTCCAGGACCGAATACAAATGCAAGACTCAAAAATCCGAAGAGCCGCGAGAGGACTGCAGGGTTGTCTTATCTCTCATCTACGCTTATTTAACCAGTTTACAGTGCAATTATTCGGTTCAAATACGCTTAGCTGAACCCAATTCCTGGGCAAAACATGGGCAAAGTTTTATGTCGCTAAATGTAAAACCAAGCAACTTAATTAAAAGGCAGGGGATTTACGCTTGTTAGAGCGGAGACGAAGAGATTTGAACTCTTGAAGGGTTTTACCCCTTACCTCGTTAGCAGTGAGGCGCACTCGACCGGGCTATGCGACGTCTCCGAGTTACAGAAGCAGTTTACAGGTATTACCGCCCCACTAAAACCCGTTCATTAAGTGGGTCTTCGACGAATTACTAGCGGCCGAAGTCGTCCTCGATGCGCTCAATGTCATCTTCGCCGAAGTAGGTACCGGCCTGAACTTCAATGAAGGTAAGATAGAACTTCTTCTTAGGTAGGCTATCTTCAAGACGCATCACTTCGTCATAAAAATCTTTGTTGATTTGGGCAAGAAAAAAGAACCGGCTCATCAGTGACCCGACAAGCCGGTTCTAATTACCTGGCCATTATTTACGGAAATTAATCCCTATTTTTTGGGTTGTAGACCGAACCTAGGAAGAAGCCGTAGATCAAATGCCACACGACAACTGCAAGTACTGTCTTGAAGCCAAATCCAAGGCTAAGGAAACCAGCGCCTGAATGTGGGTAATAGACGTACGGAACCATAAACAAACCACTAAATAGTGCGAGAAGAATTCCGTAGACCATTCCCTTAGCAATATTGCCACCGCTGCTATTGGGAAGAAAGCGAAGCTTTGAGTGTACAACAAGGGCATACATCACGGCGAAGATAATTCCGTTGAAGAAATGCAAAATTCCACCGGCCCAAAATTGTGAAACGACAGACTGCTTTGGCAGAAGTAGCGCGCCGTTGGTCAATGGCCAATTGAGATCAGGAAGACCAATTCCATGCAACCAGGTACCGCAGATGGTTGCCATATTTGTTGCGGCGAAACCTGCGATCAAGGCTGCGCCCATTGGATTCTCTGATACCCATTTACGCCAAGTTGATCCAGCTTCGTTTGTTGTATCTGTTGCCATGCGATTTACTCCTTCTTCATGATTTTTTTACAAGTCACTCGACTTGTAAATATTCCATTTCCTGAGAGAGAGGGGCGAGGAATTGCTCAAAGGATACAATTATGTGATCTAAGCCACAATGACCGACACCGGCCAATCTTGGTGACTTTAGGCGTGAATCAGATTTTTTTTAGCCCACTCTGCGAATTACCATCGAGGCGCCTTGTCCAACGCCTATACAGAGGGTCGCGAGTCCGATTTCAAGATCATCCGACTCCAT
>CAIKYO010000186.1 GCA_903831655.1 uncultured Burkholderiales bacterium | reverse complement strand
CCCTTTATGCATTGCTGCGTTCGCGTTTTGGATTGGGACTCACAGCCATCAGAGACAGCGAGGCAGCAGCCGAGAGTCAAGGCGTTCCCGTAGAACGACTGAAGCTCCAAGTCTTTGTGCTCTCAGCCTTTGGAAGTGGTTTGATTGGCGCTCTTTACTATTTAAGTATCCTCAGAATTTCACCCAGTGCTGGGTTCGATTTGGCGTGGGTGGTGGCCGCCACCTTTATCGTCGTCATTGGTGGCATTGGTACGTTGGAAGGCCCCATTGTGGGTTGCGCGGTGTTCTTCTTGCTGCGCTACTTTTTGGCAGATTACGGGGTCTGGTATTGGTTGATCATGGGGGTCGTGGCCATCACGGTCATGATTGCATTTCCCAAAGGAATTTGGGGCTTCGCTCAGCAGAAATGGGGCTGGCAAATCTTTCCCTTGCAGCGCAAACTCCTTCTCAAATAAGCACAACGAGTGCTTCTGATTAGGTGTTTATCCTAGTAGATTTGATCATTTTGTCATATTGACATTTTGATCAAATTGGATACAGTTGATTCACAACATTTAACACATGAGGAGACCCACTCAAATGAACATGAACGCAACACTAGAGAGACCACAAACTCAAGCAGCTTCCAAGGATTTAAAGTCACGTGCCAGTGCTTTGATAGATACCTTCAGGGCTCGTGCGTCTGAGGCAGAGACCCTTCGCAGACTGCCAGATGCAAGCATCCAAGATCTCAAAAAATCTGGACTCTTTAGGCTCATGGCGCCCAAGCGCGTGGGTGGCCTACAAGCCAGTTTGCACGACTTCATTGATGTGGTGGCTGAGGTGGGTAAGGGCTGCGGCTCCACCGCTTGGGTCTTGGGCGTGGTCAATGCTCACAATTGGCTCATTGGACTCTTTCCCACCCAAGCACAAGACGATGTCTTCACCGCAACACCCGACGCCATCATCTCAGCGGTAATTGGACCACGAGGTAAAGCACACAAAGTCGAAGGCGGCTACCGCGTCAGTGGCTTTTGGCCTTTTTGCTCAGGCTCTCCTGCCGCCGACTGGGTGATGTTGGGTGGTGAGGTTTTAGGCGCTGATGGTGTACCCGTGGACGGGGGAGATTTCTTAATCCCCATTGGTGACGTTGAAGTCAAAAACGACTGGGACGTGATGGGTCTTAGAGCCTCGGGCAGCAACTCTGTGGTAGCCCAAGATATTTTTGTACCTGAACACAGATTCCTCTCCTTGCCCAAAGCCATTGGTGGAGAAAATCCCGGCGCCAAACACCACAACGGCGCCAAGTTGTATGAGTCAGCCCTCGTGCCTGTCTTGGCTGTTGGCATCATTCCAGCAGCATTGGGAATTGCCGAAGGTGCGCTTGAGAATTTCAAACAACGCCTGCCCGGCAAGGTGGTCAGTTACACCATGGGAGAGGTACAAAAAGACATGCCCGCCACCCACATGCAAGTGGCAAGCGCAGCCAGCAAAATATCCGCAGCTCGTTTGATCATGCACAACACAGCAGAGATGATCACACAGGCAGCTGAAAACGGCTTAGAAATGAGTCTTGAGGATCGGGCTCGCTGTAGAATGGACTGCGCATTCAGCGTTCGTTTGTGTCTTGAAGCCATTGAAATTTTGTACCTGGCCTCAGGCGGCTCTGGCTTGGCTGTGGGTAGCCCCATTCAAAGAGCCTCAAGAGACCTTCACGCCATCAACATGCATGGACTTCTTTGCTTGGAGACCAACTTGGAGATGTACGGACGTGTGGTTTTGGGTCTACCCCAAAACACACCTTTGATTTGAATGCGATCGATCACAACTTTTAGAGGACCTTTGCATTGAGTCAAACCAACACAGATTCATGGCAGCAAGCACACACGGAGCCAAGCCTAGAGAACAACTTTAAAAATGCCATGCGCAGGCTCACCAGCACCGTGTGCCTCATCACGACTGCGCATGAGGGGGTTTGGCACGGGATGACCGCCACAGCGGTGACCTCGGTGAGCACCTCGCCATGCTCTTTGTTGGTTTGCATTAACGAGTCCAATGCCTTTCACAGCGTGGTCTCTCAATCCAAGCGCTTTTGCGTCAACTTGCTCAGCACTCAACACGAGGAACTCTCGGGTGTCTTTGCAGGTAAACGCAAAGGTGCAGCTCGCTTTGAGGTTGGTCACTGGCAAGCCCACTCTGATGGGCTT
>CAIKYO010000185.1 GCA_903831655.1 uncultured Burkholderiales bacterium | reverse complement strand
CTATAATTTCCATTACTATCTATTCTGTCTATCGTAAGGCCTTTTTGCCAGCCATTACTAATAGACCAATCGTAGAAGTTTTTAAAATTACCTTTCCATTCATCGCACATTTTTATCCCCTTTCCTTGATAGTAACGATAATTTATGTGTTCTGGTATTAAGTTATAACATCGATCGATGATGTGACACCAGACTCTATATAGCGGATGCTTTGATAGACCATGTTTAAGTTCGAATCTTTTGCCGTAGGGATGCCCCTTTACAAATATACTCTTTCTACCGCATCCACAACTTTTTGTTGAGCCTGACTTTATCACATCAGTTCTTAAAATAACTATTTTTCCGCAATTGCATTTGCACTTCCAGCAATGAGCATTATATTTCTCATCTTTTCCATGATATGCAATAACTTCGAAATAATCGTTCTTGAAATTTAACATATGGGTTGGTTGTAACATGATATTCCTTTCCAACCCATAGTATTACATTTTACAATCGATGTCAAAGACGGAATAATCTATACCTTTTTAGGATAAAAGTGGCTACGGCGTTGTGAATCATCGTAATCCATCTGGTCGTCAACACCCCTTATTGTGTCATCAATGCCTTCTGGAAGATAAGGACCAGTTTTCGGATATGGCTTAATCATAACTTCTTGAGGAAGATTAGCGATTGCACGAGTGTCTTCTCTAATCATTCCCATATCTTGCATTTCTTGGGTACGACGCTCACCCATTCCCGCATATCCTTCAGCACCTTGATGACGGAATCCTACTGATGCGCCCTTAGAATCCTTATTGTGCTTTTTTTCATCATTGAATTTATCATTGTGATGATTTATTGAAGATGAGTAACGTTTTACCATAATCTATCCTTCCGAAACTGCGAACCACTTTCGTGTCGCAAGGTTTTAACCTCTATCGACCAACTAAAACTATTCTAATTGGTATGAGATTGTATATTTCAATCTATTGCAGTTGCTGTTGCGAAGTCTGAGGTTGATCATTTAATTCTGGTTGTTGTTGCATTTCTGCTGCCATTAAACTCTCAACACCACGCTCTTTGTCTTCTTTGCCACCCTGAGTGTCATTAACATCAGTTCGTAACATTTGAGATAATGCTATCAGTTTTTCGAGATGTGCAATATCAAGATGTTCAATTTCTTTCAGAGCCTTCACTTTATCCAGAAGTCCTGCATCTTCATCGCGAACAGCTTGAGCGCGTCGTTCAACTGCTAATGCCTGATTCTCTTCAACACGAGATATACGTTCCAGACCAAGACCCTGATCAGCCGCTGCACGAGCACGAGCGAGTTCTGTTTGCGCTTGTTGCAGTTCCATCTGAACTTGCATTTGTTGCTGCTGTACCTGTTCTTGTTGTTGCTTAGCCTGAGCAATAGCTTCGATGAGCTGTTTCTTGTTCTGCATAGTAGATGCTTCAAGCAGTATATCATCAGGAACTGGCACCCCAGCCTCTCTTAAATGAAGCAACTGAGCGAACTGCATCTGCTTCTGTGTAGTAGTATTGAGACCTTCTTCAACTGCTGCATCGTATTTACCGAATGCTTTATTATAGAACTGTTCAGTTGGCTCTGCTCCTTCTAGGATCTTCTTAACCTTGCCGGGAGTAAAGTTAGCCTGTATTAGATCGATCAT
>CAIKYO010000184.1 GCA_903831655.1 uncultured Burkholderiales bacterium | reverse complement strand
GCAACGCTTAGGCTATGAAGTCAAGCTGTGGTTCTTGTCCTTGCCCAATGAGGATCTTGCTGTATCAAGAGTGGTAAGACGTGTTTTGCAAGGGGGGCACAATATTCCCGAAGCAGTGATTCGCAGACGCTTCAAAGCAGGGTTAGAAAACTTCCATGAGCGGTACAGTAAAGTGGTTGATTCTTGGGCTTTCTATGACAGTTATGACCGTCCACCTAAATTGATTGACTGGAGCAAACCATGAACCCTCAAGACATACGAACATCCTCTGACCCAGATTTAGCAGGCTCTTATGCGGCAATGCTTCGTGCGGCGCGTTCGGCAGAGGAGTTGGCAATTAAAACCAACACCAGTGTTCTCGTCTCAATGAACGGCAAAGACGTTGAATTGACGGCGGCAGATTTGATCAAGCTGCATGAAGAAGAGGACAAGCAGTATCTTGCGCAAAAGAAGTAAACAGAAAAACGTCGCTTTTTAGCTTTGTCGCTCGCGCATTTCAACGCTCAAATCCAGAAAAAACGCGAAGTGTCCATTCGAATGGACACTTCGTGTTTTAGCATCTCGACAAAATCGCGGTGGAAATTGAAAAATTACTGAAATTGCTTGGTGCTGTTGACCGCTGAACTACCGTGTATGAATTAAATCCTCAACATCAAACCCGTCAAAGTCTTTGATTTCACTGAGTTTGACGGGTTTGGTGAGCGTGAAGTGTTGCCAACGCTCTACGAACTTTTCGTCGCCACCACGCGCATTCGTATTGACGTTGTGTTTGACCCGCATTTTTTGGGTCAACAGGTTGATGCTGATGAAGCGCTCAACCACAGGTCCATGGTCTTCGCTGCTGTCAAACCCGATCAGCTCAAAGTCAGAGTTTTGCAGGCGAAAAATATAGGTCCAATAGCCATACCTGCCGTGGGCGTAATGGATGCGCAGCGTCCCTTTGACGATGGAAAGACTGAGTTCGGGGGCATAGTAAACGCCGCCATCTTCATTGTCAGAAGAAAAGCACTTGAGGTTTTTGGCGACAAGTTGGTATCCATGCGTCCCACCCAAGGCGATCACAATGCCTCGGCGGTTGCGGTCTAACTCCCCTCGAAACTCATGCTTGAAAAACTTGGTTTTATCGGTATCTTGGATGAGCAGCACTGCATCTAAAACACCGTCTCCATTCAAATCCCCCAGAATTTTTTCAACAACGACATAGGGCGCAGGCACGAACGCTTGAGGAGAGGATTCCAACTTCATGGCTGACGCACCCAAAGCCTGAGTGCAGGCAGCCAGCATGAAGATGGACAAGATGTTGTTCATTTCTCCATTATGCAAACATTCATGACCACCATTTACAGTCGGAGCTGACCACTCAGTCCAGCCATGTGACCAAGGTTAAAAAGTATGACGGACTTGACCAGAGAGACAGTCAGCGTTGCTGATGACTACTTTCAGGTAGTAGGCGGCGTTGGTGTGTTCGACCTGGGGTTCGGTCTAGGCTGATTGCAGCCATACTACGTCGTTGGCTTGAGCGGCG